>JBCBDM010000006.1:0-41549 GCA_038529705.1 Bacteroidota bacterium | reverse complement strand
TCCAGTGCACCTTCATGACGCACATTCATCATAAATATAAAGGAATCCAGAAAACTTAATTTTGTCTCGAGACTTGCATCCTGCTATCGGTACATCCTGGATAACCGGGAGGAGGATCTGGTGAGCCTTGAGAAAGAATTAAGTTTTCTGGATTCCTTTATATTTATGATGAATGTGCGTCATGAAGGTGCACTGGAGATCAAGACCGAAGTGTTACTGGAATCTTCAGAATACGTTATTCCTACTTTAACACTTCAAATGTTGGTAGAGAATGCCTTGAAGCATAATTACTATTCCAAGGAACGCCCCCTGGAGATTTTGGTCAAGTCCAAAGGAACCCAGCGGCTAGTCGTTCAGAATACATTCAGAAAAAGAGAGTTGGAAGAGGAATCCACGGGATTAGGGATTAAGAATATAGAAAAACGCTATGCCTTTTACACCCGGCAAGAAGTGTTGGTGGAACAAAGTGAAGATTTGTTTACCGTCGAAATTCCCTTATTACCAAAAAATATGAAAGAAGTAAAAATGATAAACGTATCCTAATGAAAGCTGTGATCGTAGAAGACGAACCCATTGCCTCCCGAAGATTGGCTAATTTGATAGGCGAACTGGCCCCGGAAATGAAAATTGTGGGTCAGGTAACTTCCGTAGAGAACGGGAACCATTGGTTCGAACAAAATGAACTGCCAGACCTTATCTTTTTAGATATTCAGTTAAATGATGGTTACGGGTTCGATATTCTGGATAGCTTAAAGGACCATCCTCCTGTTATATTTACCACGGCCTATAACGAATATGCCATACGCGGATTCAAATACAATGGTTTGGACTATCTGTTAAAGCCTATTGACAGGAATGATCTTCGAGATGCGCTCTACAAATTTCGAAAGATCAATCCCGAACAAGTACAGACAGAAAACACGAAGATAGATCAGCTCCGCCAATTGTTTTCCAAGGAATATAAAAAACGGTTCATGGTGAAGGTGGGAAATCATTTCAATACCTTCGACGTGGCAGATATCGCCTATTTTAAATCGCATGAAGGCATCATTTTCCTGCATTCCCATAACGGACAGGAATATCCTATCGAATATTCCATAGATCAATTGGAAGAGATTTTGGATCCGGTTCAATTCTTTAGAATCAATAGAAAATTTATGGTCTCGGTAAAGGCCGTACAGGAGATACATACCTATTTTAACAGCCGTTTACTCCTCAAATTACTGCCCATGGAAGGGGAGCAAGTAATCGTTTCTCGCGAACGGTGCAGTAATTTTAAACGGTGGTTGGATCTTTAGTAACCGGGGGTTGGTATGTTTCTTGATGCATTTCCTGCAAACTACTAGTCATGCGATTTCTATTTTTACTTTGTATCTCCTCTTTACTGTTTTCTTGTATTCCTATTTCGATTGCGCCCAATATGGGAGCTGGCAAAGTGATGAAGGGAAGGAAGTTTAAACGGGTGCTACCCAGGCAATATGCCTTTATATTTGAGGATACAAAGGACGCAGATGAATTCTATCATTATATCAATGCCAAGTATCAAACGAGTTATGACGATGTAGATGGCAATACCCCTTTTGAAATTGGAAATGAGACCTATTATCTTACCTTTTATGAAGTTGAGCGAAGTACGCAAACACTCAATTTAATTCCAATCGCTGTGGACGGAGTGCTATCGGCGGACGATGGCAACACCATGCTCGATAGTATGTACACCTCCCGAAAAGGCACCTGGTATATTGCTATTACGGTTTCTAATTTTAATTCTGAAGATGCCCTGAACCCAGACTATTTGGGGCATGGAGAAATTAAACAATACTTGCACGCATTACGGGAAGAATACCTTGCTACTACCGAATACATAGAGGTCTATTTGAAGGCGAAGTAAGTCTTTCTTATCTTAGTGTTATGGAAGGCTACTCCGGCACACCCTTAGCACGAAAACTTGGTGTCAAAGAAGGATTCGATATGTTTCTGAAACATGCCCCGGATCATTATTTTGATCTCTTTTCCGACTTTCCTCCGGAAGTAAATGTACTGAAGAAACCCAGGGAAGAATCCTGCGATTTCATCCATCTCTTTTGTCTTTCTAATAACGTACTCATCTCTGAAGCACCCAAGCTAAAACCCTTTCTCAGAATGAATGGAATGATCTGGGTCTCATGGCCCAAGGGAGCTTCCAAGATTGAGACGGATCTCAACCGGGAGAGGGTGCGTGATTTCATGCTTTCTGAAGTAGGGTTGGTCGATATTAAAGTAGCAGCGATAGATGCAGACTGGAGCGGACTGAAGTTCGTATATCGAACGAAGGATAGAAAATAGATGATCCGGTGCCTGGCTCTTACGCTTTTTTATTTGTTCGGATTCTATGTAACTAATAGGTTGGTGGTGAGTCTACTAAACAGGTAACATCTACAAACCCGTACTATGAATGCAAATCGGACCAACTACAGATCACAATTTCCTAAAGCGTTTTTTGTATTTCTTTTCCTGTTAGGATCAATTTTCAATCTGTCTGGTCAGACTGAGGAGCTTTGGTTTGGGACCTATACAGACGATCAAAACAAGGTGCAACAGGGAAGGTTTAAAATTACTACGGAAGGAAAGGCCATCAAAAAACTGATTCTTCAGCCTTATGGCCAACGGACGATGGAATTCAAGATCATGAAGAGTGACACGGTGAGAAATTTTGTGGAAATGTCTTGGCCGGAAAAACCGAATCGGGTGGGAACACTCATTTGGTATAATCACGGTTATTATGCTGGTAATTTTGAGGATGGAACGAAGGTGCTTCCTATGGTGCTCAAGAAGTTTAATTTTCAGGATGCGCAACTTCAGGGGAATTGGTTTAAGCCAAGTGCGATAGAGGTCAAGATCCTACAAAACGCAAAACAACTAATAAGCTCCCCGGCCCAATGGAATAAGAATGATACTCGGGTTTGTGAATCTGATGAATCCTACAGCCTTTTTTGTGCCATATACAAGTCATCGATAGACATAGACGGTGAATACCGTCATTTACGACCTGCCGTGAAGTTTGTGCGAGACGTCATAAAAGAAAAGTATCCGCAACAATATGAACATGTGCTAGTTGATTTTAACAATGCCCCCGAGATCGAAATTTCTGAACTTTATGAGGTTTTTGATTTGGCCATTGAGAAATTGAATGAGGCAATAGCGGAAAATAATAAGGAGGATTAATACGGGCGCATAGGAATACCGATGCAGTAAGACCCTTGCCGGTTCCCTGAGGTTCTCGAAGGGAGGCAAGGGTCTTATCTCTAGAAGGGCAAAGCCCGGTCTAATTCCTAGTTCATCAAAATACAGGCAACGTTAAAGTTTCCTGCTTGGTTCACATTGACCGTGTGCGGTCCGCCGGTAGCTTGCTGAAAGATCTTAGAACAATTAAAATCTCCATTTTGCAGCAAAGTGGCCGTATGATCGTTCCCGGCCTGATCCGTGATATTCTTGTTGAAATCTCCTATTTGAGTCACCGTGCTTCTATTGCGCAATCCGGTTTGGAAAACTTCATTGAGGTTGGAATCGCCTGTTTGCTCTGTTACGGTTCTATTTCTATTCCCGGTTTGAATGGAAGTGGAGAAGTTTGAGTTTCCTAGCTGATCCACTTGAGAACGGTTTCTATTTCCGTATTGCCTTACTTCGGAGGCATTGTCAATGCCTTGCTGAAATAGATTGGACTGATTTCTGTTTCCTATCTGTTCTACAAATCCAAGATTATTGAGGCCCAACTGATCCGCATCCGAATTATTCTGGTTCCCGTCTTGATAGACAAACATATCATTGTTATTCAGAATTTGATTAATGTCCGAATTGTTTCTGTTCCCCACCTGCGTGGCTTGAGCGGAGTTGTTATTTCCAAACTGATTTGTTTGTGAAGCATTAAAATTTCCAAGAGTAAAGAGGTCTGAGATATTATCACTTCCTCCCTGAACAATATCATTGTCGTTAAAATTTCCGTCCTGATAGCTTATGGCAATGTTATCGGTTCCAATTTGGGTGAGATCATTTGCATTGTTATTCCCAATCTGGTCGATATCACCAAAGTTATCCTGCCCAAACTGAAAGCTGTCGGCGTCATTAAAGTTGCCATTTTGGTCGATGTTTATTTCGTTCGGATTGGGGACCGTACCTCCAAATTGAACTACGTTTGCTGAATTAGAGATGTTACTCTGAGTTACATTTACGATTTGAGCATGTACCGTACATGCCCCTACTAGCGCTACTGCGCAAAGGATTGCATTTTTCATAATGAATTGGTTTTGGTTAAAATTTATTACTCGTATGTATACACGATGTAGAGGAGGTTATTCGTGCTATCTTATTGAAAAACAAGGGGATAAACCGGGAAAGTTGTACTTAAAGGTACATAATTATTAGGTTGAAAACGAGCGTATAGGAATTAACTTACATAAGGTCTTACTGGGAGAAGTTTTATGCCATAGTGATTGCAGTGACGTCTTTTTTATGTCAGTTCGAGCATTACCAAAAGTAAAACATGTTTTACTCGCAGGTAGCTAGCGAAGCTAGTCGAGAACTATGAAAAAATATAGCGGACCTGCCTGCCAGCAGGCAGGAAGCACGGTTATTGCCCAAATAAAAACCCCACCAAATGGCAGGGTTTTCTAATTTAAGATGCTGAATCAAGTTCAGCATGACAAGGTTTTGTCATTCCGGGCTTGATCCGGAATCTCTAATATCTATAGTATTCAGGCTTGAACGGTCCTTCTACTTTCACACCGATATAATCAGCCTGATCCTTACGAAGTTCTGTCAATTCCACACCAATCTTTGCCAGGTGTAGTTTCGCCACCTTCTCATCCAGATGTTTTGGCAACATATATACTTCGTTCTTGTAGTTTTCGATATTGTTCCACAATTCGATCTGAGCCAAGGTCTGGTTGGTAAAGGAGTTACTCATCACAAAACTTGGGTGTCCCGTTGCACATCCCAAATTCACTAAGCGGCCTTCTGCCAATAAGATGATGTCCTTTCCGTTAAGATTGTATTTGTCAACCTGAGGTTTGATCTCGACCTTCTCACTATGGGCATTCAACCAGGCCACGTCGATCTCATTGTCGAAGTGTCCAATGTTACATACAATGGTCTTGTCTTTCATGGCTTCGAAATGCTCTCCACGAACAATATCCTTATTGCCAGTGGTGGTAATAACCACATCTGCATTTCCAACGACGGTCTCTAGTTTCTTCACTTCAAAACCATCCATAGCAGCCTGTAGTGCGCAGATAGGATCTATTTCGGTAACGGTTACGATAGAACCAGCTCCTTTGAAGGAAGCCGCCGTACCTTTACCAACGTCACCATATCCACAGACTACCACACGCTTACCAGCTAGCATCACATCGGTAGCACGTCGAATAGCGTCTACGGCACTCTCTTTACATCCATATTTGTTATCGAATTTAGACTTGGTAACAGAATCGTTTACGTTGATGGCAGGCATAGGAAGTGTTCCTTTTTCCATACGCTCGTACAAACGGTGTACTCCGGTAGTAGTTTCTTCTGAAAGTCCGTTAATGCCCTCCACTAATTCAGGATATTTATCCAATACCATATTGGTTAGATCTCCTCCATCGTCTAGGATCATATTCAATGGCTGGCGGTCCTCTCCAAAGAACAGTGTCTGCTCTATACACCAGTCGAATTCTTCTTCGTTCATCCCTTTCCAGGCATATACAGGAGTACCTGCAGCAGCGATGGCAGCGGCAGCCTGATCCTGAGTAGAGAAGATATTACAAGAACTCCAGGTAACGTCAGCACCCAGGGCCTGTAAGGTTTCGATCAATACAGCCGTTTGGATGGTCATGTGCAAACAACCGGCAATACGGGCACCTTTAAGGGGTTGCTCGTTCTTGTATTCTTCACGAAGCGACATAAGACCAGGCATTTCTGCTTCGGCCAGTTCGATCTCTTTACGTCCCCAGTCTGCCAGGGAAATATCTTTTACTTTATACGGTACGTAGGGTACAGTTTTCGTCGACATATTGTTATATTTGAATAATAGATATATTCTGAAAAATTTCAGACTGCAAAATTAAGAAATATCCGTCAATTTACATGCCTCTTTACAAAACAATAACAGTCAATGATCACACTAAAGTCCTCATTTGGAAGATAGAAGAGTCTTTTGAAGATCTTAGTGAGGGGATCGTACTTACAGACCATTGCAGGAGAAGGGTAGACGGTATGAAAAGCGATTTGCATCGCCGGGGTTTTATGAGTGTACGTCATTTGCTTGCTGAAGAAGGATATGTAGATCATGATCTTTTTTATGATGAAAAAGGAAAACCACACCTTAAGGATCAAAAGAAGATCTCCATTACACACTCTTTTACCTTTTCGGCCATTATTGTAAGCGATATGGAAGTGGGAATTGATATTGAAATGCAGCGCCCCAAGATATTGAAGATCGCCCATAAGTTTACACCTATTGAAGAGTACCTCACCTTGGCCAATGACGATGCGCGTATGCGTAAGCTTACGATGGTTTGGGGAGCCAAGGAAAGTATCTATAAGAGCTTTGCCGAAAAAGGAGTGAGCTTTCTACAGCATATTTACGTAGAGGATTTTAGATTGGACTATGGGAAGACCACGGCCGAGGTAGGGTATCAAGGGAAGGCACAACGTTATGATATCTGGTTTCAGGAGTTTGAGGGTTTTACTGGAGCCTATGCATTAATTCAGAATTAAATGATCATCGGAAATCTCTACCAAACCTTTACGGAAGCCGTTTTACTCAAAAGGAAGTTGCTGGCCATTCTTATGGATCCAGAGAAATTTAATTTGGAGGAAGCCCCTCAGTTTTTGCGACAATTGCCGGCAGACACCACCCATATTTTTGTAGGAGGAAGTACGGTCCCTGAAGGTATGACGGAGGAATTGGTAAAGACGGTTAAGCTATACACCGCTAAGCCTGTAATTATCTTTCCTGGGGATCATTCCCAAATTACCGCAGCGGCCGATGCCCTGTTGTTTTTGAGTTTGCTCTCTGGGCGGAACCCGGAATATTTGATCGGGCAGCAGGTGAAGGCCATTCCGAGGCTTAGAACCCATGCTCTGGAAGTCATTTCTACGGGATATATATTGATAGATGGAGGGAATGAATCGGCTGTGTCGCAGGTAACGCAAACAGGAGCCATGGATCAGCAAGAGGTCCAGGCTATTGTAGATACCGCCAAGGCAGGGGAACTCATGGGAGCTAAAACCATCTATTTGGAAGCAGGTAGTGGTGCTATTGTTCCTGTTTCTGCTCAAGTGATTTCCGCTGTGAGAAAGGAACTTTCCATTCCTTTGATCGTTGGAGGAGGAATTCGTTCCGAAGCGCAAAAGAAAGCGGCCTATGACGCTGGTGCCAATATGGTAGTGATGGGAACGGCTTTTGAAGGTGAAAACTCTAAATCTCCAATATCAAATCTCGAATGATTCAATAATACTGTTAACTGCAACTGCCAACTGAATACTATGTTACCATGAACATATCTGTAGAACTTACCCTTACCCCTTTACAGGACAATTTTGAACCTCCCATTATCCATTTTATTAAACGGCTTCGCGACTCCGGACTTACGGTGTTGGAAAACCCCTTGAGTACACAGGTATATGGGGAGTATGATGTTGTGATGGAAGTGCTTAAGAAGGAAATAAAAACCGCCATGCAAATGATGGATAATGGGTTATTATATCTTAAAATGGTGAAAACAGACAGAAGCGATTATGAGCCCCATTTTTGATTTTTTCTTAGAGCCCTATTACCAGCGTGAGACATACCTGATCGTTTTAGAGGCGATTGCTTTTTTCTTTGGAATTGCAAGTGTTATTTATGCCAAGAAAAGAAATATTCTAGTATATCCAACAGGGTTAGTGGCTACGACCATAACTGTTTATTTGTTTTTGCACGATGAACTCATGGGAGACATGATGATGAATTTTTATTATTCAATTATGAGTATCTATGGCTGGTGGAATTGGGCCCGTAAGAAGGAAGATACTCTTTTGGTTAAGGTGTCTCGTACAAGTTCAAAAGAAAAATTGATTGGCTTCGGAATGTTCGCTCTAACTATGCTAGTGACCTATGGGGTTTACAAAGGCTACGGAACAGAGATAAAGCCATCCAATTATATCGATATTTTCACTTCTGGAGTATTCTTCACAGCGATGTGGTATATGGCAAACAAGAAACTTGAAAATTGGACACTTTGGATCTTTGCGGATATCATTACCGTTCCTTTATATGCCTACAGGGGATGGGGAATGCTATCTTTACAATATTTAATCTTTACCCTATTGGCCATTCAAGGCTATCTAGCATGGAAAAAACACTTGAACAAATCCCTTCAGACTGCTTAAGGATCGTTTTGTTTGGTCCGGAATCGACTGGGAAGACCACCCTGGCTAGACAATTGGCAACGCACTTTAAAACCCAATGGGTGCCGGAATATATGCGCACCTATCTTCAGAAGAAATGGGATCTGCAAGGAGAGACTATCATCCGAGAAGATTTGCTGCCTATTGCCAAAGGACAGATTGCTTCAGAAAATGAGCTTTCCAAAAAGGCAGACACCTTTCTTTTTTGCGATACTAATTTGCGCGAGCTGAAGGTATATTCAGAATATTACTACAACGGATTTTGCCCTCCGGAGATTACGGAAGCGGTCCAAAATCATCGATACCACTACTATTTCCTCACTCAGATCGATACCCCCTGGGAGGCAGACGATTTACGCGATCGTCCACATGATAGGTCGACACTATTTCGTATTTTTGAGTCTGAATTGCGGAAAAATGACCTCCCATTCACTCTCTTGGAAGGGAGCGAAAAAGAAAGATTTACAAAGGCTACCCAAGTCTTAACATTATTGAAGCAGTAACCTTATGCTAACTGAAAAAGACATTAAGCAAATAGAGGATCATGGTTTAAAACTGAAGCAGGTTTACCAGCAGCTGGAAACCTTTATGAGAGGAATTCCTTTTGCCAATGTGGTGACTACAGCGTCGGTTGGGAATGGCATTCAGCAGTTAAACAGAACTACTCAAGAATCTCTCGAGGCCTATTACGACTCCAGAAAGGACGCTATGGATATTGTAAAGTTTGTCCCTGCTTCCGGTGCCGCCACTCGAATGTTTCAGTTTGTACATGAATTTTTAAGCCAGTATGATCCCGACCGTGTTTTGTTTCGGGATTATATTAAACTATACAATAGCACTCAACTAAAAACCTTTTTTGAAAATACCTCCGATCTTCCCTTCGTAAATCTCGTAAGAAAGCAAATTAGAGATCGTTATACAGATTATAAGAAGTCCCCAAAGGGAAAGCGCCATTATTATTTTGCCCATGCCATGTTGGATAAGGAAGGTCTCAATTTTGGGAATATGCCTAAAGGTTTGATTCCTTTCCATAAATATAAAAAATATGCCACTACCGCTTTTGAAGAACAGTTATATGAGGCTGCTTTTTATGCAGCGGTTGGGGACGACGTGTATTTGCATTTTACCTTTTCCGAAAAACACCTTCCTTTCTTCAAAGAGGAGTTCAAGAATATTAAAAGCCGTGTGAGCCGAAAGACCAAAAAGACCTTTCATATTTCGTATTCTTTTCAAAAAAGAGAGACGGATACGCTGGCGGTAACGGAAGATAATCAGCCCTTCCGTAATGCTCAGGATGAACTGATTTTTCGTCCTTCGGGCCATGGAGCGCTGCTTGAAAACCTCAATGAAGTGAATGCAGATCTGGTCTTTATAAAAAATATTGATAATGTTGCCGCTCAGGAATATGTTGAGGACATCGCCTATTATAAAAAGGTACTCGCCGGAAAGTTATTACAGTTGCAAAACAAAATCTTTGGATACCTAAAGGAAATGGAAGGAGAGGTAAGTTTAGAGAAGATGAAGGAGGTCCAGACATTCATTTGGAATGAGATGGATCAGAAGGAGATTCCGGGCGGGGTGAATGCAACAAAGGCCTTTTTAAATAGACCTCTGCGGGTTTGTGGGGTAGTGAAGAACACAGGAGCCCCTGGGGGCGGTCCCTTTTGGGTGAAAGACATGGAAGGAAATATCTCCCTTCAGATCGTTGAAAAATCTCAGATCGATCATGAGAACGATCATCAAAGGGCTATTATCAACGAAGCCACTCATTTTAATCCGGTGGACCTGGTTTGCGGGTTAAGGGATTACAAAGGAAATAAATTCGATCTTCGTGAGTTTTGCGATCCAAATAGTGGTTTTATTTCAAATAAATCGGAAAATGGAAAGCCTATAAAGGCACTGGAACTTCCTGGTCTTTGGAACGGTGCAATGGCCCATTGGAATACGGTTTTTGTAGAAGTCCCTTTGATCACTTTCAACCCGGTAAAAACGGTAAATGACCTTTTAAAGAAGGAACACCGGCCCAATGCCTAATGGAGTTCGAAACTATACTAAAGGAAGTTCAACTTAAGGGGATTCGCAGTAGTGGCCCGGGAGGACAGCACGTTAATAAGACGGCCTCCAGGGTAGAATTGAGTTTTTCCTTGCTAGATTCCAAGGGCCTTACCGAAGCACAAAAGGAACTCCTTCAAAAAAAACTATCCTCCAGACTCTCCTCCCAGGGAGTGCTCACCCTTCAATGTAGTGAGAGTAGAAGTCAGCACAGGAATAAAAAAATCATCATTGAGCGATTGTTTCAACTATTGGAAGAAAATTTAAAAGTCGCTAAGCCCAGAAAGAAATCTAAGCCTTCCAAAAGTGCCATTGAAAAAAGACTGCAGTCCAAGAAGCGGCAAGCCTTGAAAAAGAGTCAGCGGAAACCGCCAAAAATGGACTAGTATACACATAATGTGTGTAAATTTTACACACATTGTATACCGCCTATACAGTTTCTACTTCTGGGATATTTCTTTTAATAATTCGTAAAACCTTGTAAACAAAGAGTTTGCAATTTGTTTCTCAAAAAGTTCGTTTTTGGTATCAAATTTTCAATGTAACCTATCAAAAGAAAATTGATTATTTATCCCCACAAAAAATTGAACTATGAAAAAGTTAATTATCGCTTCGGCGATCGCATTAGGAGCACTAACCGTCACCAATGCACAATCAGCTTCAGCGGAAACCCCAACAAAAGCGCAAGTAGCCTCCGTTCAAGATGATTATAAAGAAGTAAAAGTTTCTGAATTGCCCCAAGCTGTTAAAGATGCAGTAGCTAAAGACCTAGAAGGCGCTATTGTATCGAAGGCTTACGCTAACGAAAAAGGTGAATTCAAACTAGTTGTGACCACCGCCGACAAGTTAAGTAAAACATTGTATGCCAATAGTAAAGGTGAGTGGATTAAAAAGCAGTAAGCTGCAGGTATTTTTAGATTCAATACTTCGCATGGGTGCCCCGAGGGGCACCCTTTTTTTTGTACCTGTTTTGTTGAATGGTTAGCTCAGTACTGTTTTCTCCATGACCTTATTCTTAAAACTTTTTTAAGATAAATTTAGAGTAGTCAACACATTAACTTCTTATTTTTACATAGTTAAACCTAACTATGGAGCAAGAAATCCTCATTGTGGAAGACGATATCGCCTTCCTAAAAATGCTTACGACCTTTTTAGAGCGGAAGGCTTATAAAGTTACAGGCGTTTCTGCGGTAACCGAAGCCAAAGAAAAATTAGGAGCTACCACCTTCCCTTTACTGATAACCGATCTAAAATTGCCAGATGACACAGGGCTATCTTTACTGGAGCATGTCAAAGAAACTTCTCCGCATACCCGTGTGATTATGATGACGGGTTATGCCGAGGTAACTTCGGCAGTCGAAGCCATAAAGAAGGGTGCTCTGGATTATATTTCAAAACCTTTTAGGCCCGAAGAGCTGTTAATGATTATTGAACAGGCTCAAAGTGAAGCCCCAGCCACCAATAAACCGAAAGATATTCCCGCTGAACCAGTGGCCAAACCTGTACAATCTGAACCTGCAAAGCGGGTGGGGTTTGTGTCCGGAATTAGCGAAGCTTCCAAGAAATTTCACCAGTATTTGAAGTTGGTTGGCCCTACAGACATGAGTGTCTTGATCCAGGGAGAGAGTGGAACAGGAAAGGAAGTAGCCGCCAAGGCTATTCACCAATACAGTAACAGAAGTGCAAATAATTTTGTGGCCGTAGATTGCGGGGCTATTCCTAAGGAGATTGCCGCAAGTGAGTTCTTTGGTCATGTAAAGGGAAGCTTCACGGGTGCGGTAAGTGATAAAAAAGGCCACTTTGAAGCTGCGCACAATGGGACTTTGTTTCTAGATGAGGTAGGAAACTTGTCCTACGAAAATCAGGTGCAATTGCTACGGGCGCTGCAGGAGCGCAAGATCAAACCTGTGGGGAGTAATACGGAGATAGAAGTGGATGTTCGTTTAATATCTGCAACCAATGAAGATCTTCTTAAAGCGGTGGCTGAAGGGAATTTCCGGGAGGACCTTTATCACCGGCTTAACGAATTTTCCATACAAATACCGGCCCTGGCAGAGCGCAAGGAAGATTTATTCCTGTATACCGAGTTTTTCCTCGATGAGGCAAATAGGGCACTGAAAAAAAATGTTTTAAGCCTATCTCCCGAAGTTGAAAATGCTTTCAGGAATTATAACTGGCCTGGAAATCTGAGGGAATTAAAGAATGTTATTAAAAGGGCTGTACTGCTAAGTCCGGATGCACATATACCCATAGATGTAATTCCGAGGGAAGTGCTCGCTGCCAAAGAGACCAAAATTCCAAAGGACTTTTCAAAAGCCACTAATGAAAAACAGTTGATCTTAAGTGCTTTGGAGGAGGCTGGCTATAATAAATCGCGGGCAGCAAAACTTCTAAATATCACTAGAAAAACGTTGTACAACAAGATCGAGCAATACAACCTTAAGCTGTAGCTTTGGTTCTCTTCTGAAGGGCTTCCATTAGGGTGTTTATTTCAACTTTGAGATTAGCATACAACGTCTCCATTTCTGTTTTGGTAGGAGTTTCCATAGCGCATCTTTCCATAGTTTCCAGTATCGGGTTCACTCTCTTTGCACTTAATTGTCTGCACATGGTCAACATTCTATGGGCCGTACTGCCCAACAGATCACAATCCTCATTGTAAATAGCGGTTTCTATTTGTTCGAGGTCCTGTTCCGTTTGCTGGTAAAAGATAGCCAATACCTCATTCAAGCTCTCCTGACTGCTCAAAAATGAATTCATAAAGGAGAGGTCGAAGATCTCATTGGTAGGATTTTTAAAGACTTCCAATTGGGGGATTTGCTTTTCTATATTGTTCAAGAAAAGAGGACTGAGCGCTGCAATGAGTTGATTCTTGCTGAACGGCTTCTGAAGCATATCCGAAAATCCTTTATAGACATATTCCCTACGGGAATATTTCTTCGTTCCTGTCATGGCGATGACAGGCTGATTCTTGTAATTATCTATGTTGCCGTCCTTGAGTTCCTTCAGAATATCGAACCCGGAATGATTAGGCATTTCTATGTCAGTAAGAATAAAGTCGAAGGGGATGGTGCCATTATTCTTAAATTCTTCGAATTGGCCATATCCATATGCCGTGATATTCATCTGCCCAAATAACTCTTTGAGCAAAGTGAGCATGGCAGGGTCGTCGTCGAATATCACCGCTGTTAGTGATGACTTCATGGAAATGTCCTCTACTTCAGGTTTTTCTACCACTTGCTTGGAGGTGGACAGTGCTAAGGGGATGGTGAAAAAGAAAGTGCTTCCTTCTCCCAAAACACTTTCTACTTCTAAAGAACCGCCCAAAAGTTGCGCAATCTTTCTCGAGATAGCTAGCCCCAGACCACTTCCTCCAAACTTTTGAAAGGTATCTTTCTCTGCCTGGGTAAATTCTTTAAAAATGAGCTGCTGTTTCTCTTTGGAAATCCCGATACCCGAGTCGGTCACGGCAATCTCAACGATCTGAGCTTCACTTTGGGTCTTTAGTAGATTGGCAGTAATTTGGATACGCCCTTTTTCTGTGAATTTGTAAGCGTTGCTTACCAGGTTGTTCACGATTTGCTGAATGCGAAGCGGATCGCTTTCGAAGAATTTGCCACTAAGGGATTCATCTACGTATAGATGAAGGTCTACCGACTTCTGAATGTGAAGATCCTTTGAGGCCTTGGCGATCTGATGCAAGAGATTTTCCAGGGAGAAAGGTACTTTTTCTATCAACAGCTTTCCGGCTTCCAATTTAGAGAAATCCAGGAGGTCATCGGCCATCTTACTTATAAAATGAGCGCTGGAAGCAATTTGTTGGGTATAATTCCTTTGTTTGTCGGAAAGCTCGGTGTGGGTAAATAACTCCGAATACCCTACAATGGTATTGAGAGGAGTTTTTAGATCATGGCTTACTGTGGCCATGAGTTGTTCCCTACTTTTTAGCAGGTCTTCAGAATATTGTTTTTCCTCTTGCAGCCTCCTTTTGAACTTTTCGGTCTTGAAGAAGTCCGTCGTAATGATGTATGAGAAAATAAGCACTACAGCCAGTCCCACAATACCCGCTATTTTCAGGATCTTCTTGGTACGTGCTTCAGACATTCTTCTTTTCTGAGCCTCAAGGAAGTTGTTACTGTTAATTTCGGCATCGAAGTTTGTAATTATTTTTCTGAGTCTAAACGAGATGTTGAGTTCATTTTGCAGCAACTCATTTTCTTTTTCTCTCAACGCCTTTCGGGTTATAGAATTTTCCTTTTTGGCCTCAAGAACAATATATCTTGAAATGGCTAAGAGCGAGTCAATGGTCATACTCTTAACATTATTGCTTCCAAAACCCGAAGTTTCGTTAATATAATCCGCATAGGACTGATAAATACGCCGTTCTTTGCTAGACATGTTTTTGCGGTAGGAAGACTTTACCAAATCTTCAACATTAACTCTGCCGATGGTACGATCAAATTTTTTGAATTCCCGTAATATGTCGTCTAAAGAAGTGTCTCTTTCACTAGTTAATTTTAGGAGTCGGAGTTGTTCAATATTATTCGTCTTTTCCTTTAGAAGTAATTTTACACTATCGAGCTGTTGTTTTTGTAAATCGTTTGGAATAAGGGCTTTCAATTCATCGATTTTTTTGTACAGAGAGTCTGTTTTTTTCAAATAATCATCAAAATCGACTTGTGTTTTGGTGAGTAGTGCTCTTCTTGAAAAACTATCGGTCTCATACACCTCATTGATCAGGGTTCCCGTTTCAATGATTTTCTCAGTTTCCGGCCCTACGTTGCTGTCCATGTAGGTCTTATACTCCGTATATAAAAAGTAACTCACCACTACCGCCAGCGTTCCAATAACGAGGTAGCTCAAAATAATCTTTAACGGAAATTGATTTTTAGGTTTGTTCACTAGTTAAAGATAATGAGAATCAAATACTTAAGTTACAAATTATTTCTTAAAAAATAGAGAGTTTTCCTACTAAAAAGTTGAATCTCTTTCGTACTTTTGCCATACATCTCAAAGGGGTGCTCGTGGATGGAAGATGTGGGATTTAGGATAGACGATTTGGCCAGTTTTTAATCGTATATCTAAAATCAACTTCGTATATCCATTGGCTGAGATTATACCCATGAACCTGGGCGGGTAATGCCGCCAAGGAAATACTGTCATAGAGAGCGCAGTCGAGATGTAATTCCATATCGAAATTCATAGGGATTTCGACTTCGCTCAACCTGACAAAGAGGAATATCACTTAATTTTTAATCAAGAATAATAACCCCTTTTATTCGTAACTTATTTTATTACGAATGAAAAAGTTCATTATTTTAAATTTCTTCGGAATTATTTTTCTGAATGTTTCCGCTCAGGAAACACAAACCAGGGACACGACCAAGGTCGAGACATTAGGAGAGGTCTTTCTCAGGTCCGTGCGAGTAGATGCAGATTCTCCTATTACTCATTCCAATGTAGACAAGGCCGAATTGGCCCAACGAAACCTGGGCCAGGACCTCCCCATTTTACTCAATTATTTACCCGCAGTTGTAACCGCCAGCGATGCCGGAGCCGGAGTGGGTTATACCTACATTCGAGTACGTGGGAGCGACGCGAGCAGGGTAAATGTTACCATCAATGGAATTCCCTATAACGACAGTGAGAGTCAGGGAGTTTTCTGGGTAAATCTGCCGGATTTCGCTTCTTCCGTCGAAAGTCTTCAGCTGCAGCGGGGCGTAGGAACCTCGACCAATGGATCCGGGGCTTTTGGGGCCAGTTTGAACATTCTAAGCGACAACATCTCAAAAGAGGGATATGCAGAGCTGTCTAATAGCTACGGTTCTTTTGAAACCTTAAAGCACACTGTAAAATTTAGCACCGGCTTATTGCAGGACCGTTTTGAAGTATCCGGAAGACTGTCCAAGATAGAGTCTGAGGGATATATTGACAGAGCTTCCAGCGACCTGAAATCGTATTTTTTGCAAGGAGCGTACTCCTCAGACAATACGCTCTTGAAAGTGTTGACGTTTGGAGGAGCGGAAAGAACCTATCAGTCCTGGTTTGGGATCGACCAGGCCACTTTGGAGAGCGATAGAACCTTCAATCCTGCAGGGTTGTACACCGATGAAGATGGGACTGTTCGTTTTTATGAAAACGAAGTGGATGACTATCGCCAGGATCATTATCAGGTGCTTTGGAATCAACGGTATAACAATAACTGGAGCTCGAATGTCTCATTGAACTATACCTATGGAAGAGGCTTCTTCGAGCAGTTCAGAGAAGATGCAGATTTGGCTTTTCACAATATCACCCCTCTGGAAATAGGAGGAGAAACTATTACCAATTCAGATCTAATTCGCAGACGGTGGTTGAACAATAATTTTTATGCCGCCAATGTCGATGTGAATTACAAAGACGATCAGTGGGACGTGAGCAACGGATTGTTCTACAGCTACTATGGCGGAGATCATTTTGGAGAAGTGATCTGGGCACGGTTTGCCGGAGATAGTGAATTTGGAGACCGATATTACAGTGGTAACGGTGATAAAAATGAATTTACCGTGTTCTCTAAGGCCACATACAGGATTAACGATGCCTGGAGCGTTTACGGAGACCTACAAGGCCGTTTTGTGAGCTATCGAACTTCAGGCCTATCCTCGGATGTTGTTCCTTTAAACGTGGCCGAAAAGTATGAATTTTTTAATCCCAAGGCAGGAGCTACCTACAAACTGAACGATAAAAATCAGTTCTATTTGTCCTATGGAAGGGCGAGCCGGGAACCCAGGCGAAGTGATTTTGAAAATGGGGTGACCACTGCCGAAAAACTCGATGACTACGAATTAGGTTGGCGTTTTGCTTCGGAAAAAGTTCAGGTGAACACCAATTTATATTATATGGACTATACGGATCAGTTGGTTTTAACAGGACAGTTAGATGATGTAGGAGCGCCTATCCGCGCTACCAGTGGGGATAGTTACCGTTTGGGAGTTGAGGTGGATGCGGCGATACAGTTGGCTCCATCGGTGATGGTTAGGCCCAATGTGGCTTTGAGCAGTAACAAGAATCGTGACTTCTTCTTTTCCAGAGATGGGGTGCTTCAAAATCTTGGGAATACCAATATTTCTTTTTCTCCATCGGTGGTAGCCGGGAATATTGTAGAGTATCAACCCCTGGAAAATCTGCAATTGGCGTTTTTGTCCAAGTTTGTGGGAGAACAGTATATGGGGAATATCGATAGTGAGGTGTCCAAGTTAGATAGTTACTTTATTAACGATTTCAGTGTTAATTATAGCCTGAAGGACATTTGGTTTACCAAGGAGATCGTGCTTTCAGGTTTGGTGAATAACCTCTTTAATGTGGATTATGTCTCCAATGGATACTTTTTCACCTTCGACGATGATTTCAGCGATCCCGGAACTATTACGACCATCGAAGGGGCCGGGTTCTACCCTCAGGCTACGATTAACTTTCTGTTAGGAGCCACTATTCGATTTTAAGGGATCTCTCGAAAAGTTTTTATGAAGGAACGGGCATACTTAGTATGTCCGTTTTTTTAGTGTGATAACTCGTTTAAAGGCAGTAAAACTGAGCTTCGAAACCATTTAGGGAACATTAATTGGAAATGGTAATGATATCGCCGGTACGTTCTATCCTGTACTGTTGCATGGGATAGGCCTCTTCATCATTTTGATGCTGCCCGGTAACAATATCGTAAGAATTGCTATCACTCTCACAGGGGCAGGTGGCCACAACTCCTTCAACTTCCATTCGGGAACAGGAATTTGGCAAGTGATTTGGATCGGTTAGGTCGAAGGCCGTATAAAGGTCGTTATTTACATTATAGACTACCAACCCCTTAATCCCTCTACTATTTACAAAAACTGAGTTTCCTGGAAATTTAAGTGGGTTGTATTCGGGTAAATTGAGGTTGAGTGTAATATTAACCACAGGTGGATTTAAGAAAGGGTTGTTGTTGTTTACATTCCCGCCGTCGTCTTTATTACAGGAAAGGAATAGTATGGAACAAAAAAGCCCTATTGTAAGTCTATTCATAGCAAGCCGTTATTAGTAGCGAAAGTACGTAAAATCCACAAAAAAGTAATTTTTTGTATATTTGTTTAACAATCCCGTCCCGCATGGGATTTTTTGTATTTAAACAACAGGTCTTCCTAAGAAGACACCTGTAATTTATAGATTAAACGTGTATGTTATACACAAACGATGAAGTTATGAGTAAAGTATCTTATTACACTGCAGAGGGATTAAAAAAATTAAGAGACGAACTGAGTCAATTGAAGGATATCGAACGGCCTAAGGCGTCTCAAGCCATAGCGGAGGCTCGTGATAAAGGAGATCTAAGTGAGAACGCCGAATACGACGCGGCCAAAGAGGCTCAAGGATTGCTCGAAATGCGAATTGCCAAGTTAGAAGAGACATTGGCCGGAGCACGTTTAATAGACGAATCTCAACTGGATACCTCCAAGGTTTTGGTGCATTCTACGGTGAAGATCAAGAACCAAAGCAATGGAATGGTCATGACCTATAAACTTGTGGCTCAAAGTGAAGCGGACCTTAAAACAGGCAAGATATCCGTAGATTCTCCCATTGGAAAGGGTCTGTTGGGGAAAGAGGTAGGTGATACTGCCGAAATCCAGGTGCCTAACGGTACCATGAAGTTCGATGTTATCGAAATATCCAGAGATTAATGCCGTCCCTATTTACCAAGATCATCCAAGGAGAGATTCCCTGCTATAAAGTGGCAGAGGATGATAACTTTATTGCGTTTTTGGATATCAATCCCAATGCGAAGGGGCATACGCTTTGTGTCCCCAAGTTGGAAATCAACAAGGTATTCGATATGGAAGAGCCGCATTATCTTGAACTAATGCGTTTTTCTCGAAAGGTAGCGAAAGCTATGGAACACACCATCCCTTGCGAGCGAATAGGAGTTTCTATCATTGGTTTGGAAGTGCCCCATGTCCATGTACATTTAATTCCGCTGAATGAAATGAAAGAAATGACGTTTCAGCATAAGGTTGAACTTACTTCAAATGAAATGGCTGCTCTTGCCCAGGCCATTCAGAATAACCTTTAATTATTGAAATAATAAATAAGAGCCGCCAATATAAGAGCGTCTATAAGGATCAAAATATAGGCTAGCGGTTTTAACTTTAAACCGGTACCTTTTGGTTGGGCCAATTTTCTATGATAATCATAGACCCTTTCAATATCCTCCGTCCAATTTACCGGATAGATGGTCTGCTGGCACGTATTACAATGAAGTGTTTCTATGATCTCCTTTCCGGCCTTACTGTATAATTTATGATCCACTTCTTCCTGGGAGAAGGTAAATTCAAGGCCTTCGGTAGAGTAGCACTCCGGACAGTTGTTGTTTACCTGGGCTTTATGTAATATGTGTTTTTTCTTTTCCATGACTAGCGATTGAGATTTAGGGCTATTTCGAAGGTAGTTCCTATGTCTTTTGCACTTTTAAGTACGCGAATCTGACCTTTATGATAGCCTTTGATAATACGCCTGGCGAGCGATAAACCAAGTCCCCATCCCCGTTTTCTGGTGGTAAATCCAGGCTTGAAGATTCTTTTGTGGTTCCGTTTTGGGATTCCTTTTCCAGTATCACTTATTTGAATAAGAGCCCGCTTAGCAGTTGGAATTATGGAAATGGTTATTTTTCCTTGACCTCTCATAGCATCGATTCCGTTTTTTACCACATTCTCGATGGTCCAGCCATAGAGTTGAGGATTTAACTTAACAGGGAGAGGAGCATTGGGAACTTTCAATTCGAAATTGATTAACTTAGAACTTCTGCTTTTCAAGTATTCGAAGGCCTCGCGAGTTTCTTGTACCACATCCCGGTTTTCCAGTTTGGGTACCGAGCCTATTTTTGAAAAACGTTCGGTGATGGTCTTTAGGCGTGCAATATCTTTTTCCATTTCAACCACATAGTCAGGATTTATGTTTTCAGTCTTTAGGATCTCAGTCCAACCTACCAGAGAGGATAGTGGTGTACCAATTTGATGAGCCGTTTCCTTGGCCATCCCTGCCCATAACTTATTCTGCTCAGACGATTTTGAGGTCTGATAGAATAAATAAATGGCTAAAAAGAAGAGGACAATAATTGCAATGAGCGCTGCTGGATAGAATTTCAATTTGTTCAGTAGCGGTGAATTTCCATAATATAAGGTCCCGATTTCTACTTCTTCTTTTGTGTCCGGGTCATTGTATGAAAGTTCTATGGGAGTGTAATGAGACTTAAATTGAGCAATCAGTCTTTGTAATTTCAATGTATCCTGAAGAATTACTTCGTCCATGTTCTTGAGGCTATAGGAACCTTCTTTAGAAGTATAGAGGATCATTGGAGTAGTCTTGTTACTCTGAAGAATCTCCAAAAGCAACTTGTTGTCACTTTCGCCCACGGTGGTAAGATCGAACTTCTGAAAAAACTCTTCTTGTGCCGAAGCCCATAATTCCATCTTCGCCCTCTCGCTATCTTTCAACTCATTAAAAAACCGAAGGGTATTCCAGAGGATCAAACCAATAATGGCAATGGAGGCTAGTACAAAAAACCAACGGGTAAGCGTAGTTCGGTTTGGCATGAAGTAGTGATTTTTCAGTTCTAATATAATGGAATTATGTTAATATTATTGTGTGGTCAAATTTTTACAAGCCACAGGGTTTGGGTACATTTGCAGGGATGTTACGTATTGATCCAAAAGAGATATCCACACCTCAACTTCACGGTTATTTGTTAGGAGCGGTGGCACCCCGGCCTATTTGCTTTGCCAGTACGGTAGATGCGGAAGGAAATGTGAATCTGGCGCCCTACAGTTTTTTTAATGTGTTTAGTGCAAATCCACCTATCATGATCTTTTCTCCGGCCAGAAGGGTTAGGGGGAATACCACCAAACACACCCTGGAAAATATATGGGAAACCAAGGAGGTAGTTATTAACATTGTGAGCCATGCCATGGTGCAACAAATGAGCCTGTCCTCTACGGAATATGCAAAAGGAGTCAATGAATTCATCAAGGCTGGGTTTACTGAACTTCCTTCGGAAAAGGTGGCTCCACCTAGAGTGGCCGAAGCTCCCGTTCAGTTTGAGTGTAAAGTAAACGATGTGATTGCATTGGGAAATGAAGGAGGCGCGGGGAATCTGGTTATTGCCGAGGTCGTACAATTACATGTAGACGAATCCATTTTGGATACAGACGGAAGGATCGATCCCAGGAAGATCGATACTGTTTCCAGGTTAGGGGGTAATTGGTATAGCCGTGCGAAAGAAGGCTTATTTGAAGTTGAAAAACCACTTCGAACCTTGGGGATAGGGGTGGATGCCCTGCCAGAGCATATCAGAGGGAGCAAAGTGCTCACCGGAAATGATTTGGGAAAGCTGGCCAATGTAGAAGCACTTCCTTCCGAAGAACAGGTCCTCAAACTTGCCAAAACTATAGCGGGAATGAGTTCCGAAGAAATACATCAAAAGGCCATGAAATGTTTGGCCAATGGGAAAAATGAAGAAGCGCTAGGTCTTCTAATGACACAGACATTATAACATTAGATTTTCGTAAAAACAATTATAATCAGTATTTAGAACAATGGAAGTACAAGGAAAAATTAAGATGATCGATGAGACCAAAACATATGGAAGCAATGGTTTTAGAAAGAGAGAGTTGGTAGTTACTACAGAAGAACAATACCCTCAGCACATCATGATCGAGTTTGTTCAGGATAAGACAGAATTGTTGAATAGCTATCAAGTGGGCCAAAATGTAAAAGTGAGTATCAACTTGCGAGGACGTGAATGGGTAAATCCTCAGGGTGAAACCAAGTATTTCAATTCTATACAGGGATGGAGAATTGAAAGCCTGAAAGCTGCCGCGGGAAATCCGGATATGCCTCCTATGCCACCAGCAGATGCTTTTGAACCTGCTACCGATTTCAATGCGGAAGATCACGACGACCTACCGTTTTAGCTATAAGCACTTGAAGGTTTTCGTCTAACACGGCGTTTACATTCATTATCTCACCGCCTGAAGCGAACTTCATTCACTCCTGAAGTAAGTTTCAGGCTTTTGTTATTTTTACGCTATGAAGATCACTCAATCCATAGAGACGCTGTTTAAGCGTTTCTTGCCTTCTCCCTTTTCCATAGCTATCCTATTGACAGTTCTCACCATCCTATTGGCACTGTTCTTTACGGAGGCACCGGAAAGAGGAAACCACTTCCTTACTATTTTGAGTTATTGGGAAAGCGGTGTATGGAGCAATAAGCTGTTGGTATTTGCCTATCAAATGATGCTCATACTGGTGTTAGGTCATATTCTGGTGCTGAGTAAGCCAATGAACCGTTTAATTCAAGGACTTACTCGTTTTGTGACAAACACCCGGAATGCGGTTATCCTGGTAAGTGTAACTACCATGCTCGTTTCCTTTTTTAATTGGGGCTTAGGGTTGATATTTGGGGCCATTCTGGCTAGAAAAGTAGCGGAGGCTGCTCAGCTAAGAGGATTTAAGATCAACTATCCCCTAGTGGGAGCTGCCGGTTATGTAGGCCTTATGATCTGGCATGGAGGGATAAGTGGTTCTGCACCTTCCAAAGTAAGTGAGAGTGGACACCTCATGAGTTTTGTAGGAGAAATGAGCGACCCGGGAATACAATCACAAATACCAGACCTCATTCCCTACTCAGCGACCATCTTTAGTAGCTTTAATCTCACTCTTTTTGGAATCTTATTGGTGCTGATTCCTACTTTTCTGGCATTCATCGCAAAGAAGGCACCCTATACTCCAACACAACTTCCCATTTACGAAGGACCGGTTTCCAAAGTCGATAAAAACAAAGGAGCGGAGCGTATTGATCATTCCAGGATCTTTGGAATAGGTTTTGGATTACTCATTTTAGTCGCCTTTGTATATCAGTATTCCGATAACCTCAGTAAGTATATTGTGACTCCTAATATGCTAAACTTCTTCATGTTGGGACTCGCATTGCTATTGCACGGCTCGTTTGCTAATTTTCTCGGTGCGGTGGAAGAGGCCATTAAAGGGGCTTCGGGAATCCTTATTCAGTTTCCTTTATACTTCGGGATCATGGGTATTATGAGTGAAAGCGGGATGGTAGGTCAGATTTCGAATTTTTTCGTCTCTATCGCGTCCAAAACCACCCTCCCTATTTTTACTTTCTTTAGTGCAGGATTAGTGAATATCTTTGTGCCGAGTGGAGGAGGACAATGGGCCATTCAGGGACCTATAGTGGTAGAGTCTGCACTCAAGTTGGGAGTGCCTCTGCCAAAGGCCATTATGGCACTGGCCTATGGCGATCAGATCACCAATATGTTACAGCCTTTTTGGGCGTTGCCCTTACTGGGAATCACCCGATTAAAGGCGAAGGAAATATTGCCCTATACCCTGCTGTTAATGCTGTTAGGTACTGTAGTGTTTATAGGAGGGTTGTTGCTGTTTTAAACGAGAAAACCTCGTAAGCACATGAATTTCATGATACACCAACGAGGTTAGTTTCGGGTTAGGTACTATCCCAACAAATTCAAATAATTACAATGATGAACAATAATCTATTGTTGGTGTTAGGATAGCTTATAAATTTCATAAAAAATAGAGTGATTTCAAACAAAAACATCACTTTTAACACTCGTTTTCGCTGAAAGACAATGGTTTATCTATCAAATGAACTTTGGTTTCCACCGCCAGATGCTGCCACACGAGAAGGATTACTAGCCGTGGGGGGAGATCTGGAACCCGAAAGATTGCTTCTTGCCTATCGATCTGGGATATTCCCCTGGTATAATGAAGAGGAGCCTATCCTATGGTGGAGTCCGGATCCGCGTATGGTTCTGTTTCCGGATAAATTGAAAGTTTCTAAAAGCCTTCGGAAAGTTCTTCGAAAGGAAATCTTCAGTGTTACCTATAATCAGGCCTTTTTGGAAGTGATACAGAATTGTGCACAAATTCCGCGCAGCGGGCAGGAGGATACCTGGATCACTTCAGAAATGATCAGCGCATACCAAAGGCTCCATGAATTGGGAAGAGCTATTTCGGTGGAAGTTTGGCAGGAGGATCAGCTGGTAGGAGGGTTGTACGGAATTGACCTTCCGGAAAGAAAATTGTTTTGCGGGGAGAGCATGTTTAGCAAAGTGAGTGATGCTTCCAAAGTAGGATTTTATTACCTGGTTCAAAAACTGAAGGAGATGGATTATACATTGATTGATTGCCAGGTGCATACAGATCATTTGGAAAGTCTGGGGGCCGAGGAAATATCCCGGACTAGATTTTTAACTTTTCTGTAGTAGGAGAATGCTATGTTTTCTTAAAGCATCATAAAAAATACTGCGTTTCGTCGAATATTTTTGTTTTTTAAACGGATAATCAACACTTTAGCAGGGCTATAAACCTAAATCTAGCCCCATGAAAAAAATAGTCCCCGCCCTAATGGTTTGCCTTTTTTCGGCCTTCGGTCTTTCCGCTCAAACAGATGTGAATAAGGATATTGATGTAACCAAAGTCTACGAACAAGTCGTTAAGGAAGGTTATGGAACTCCCGAAGTACATCTCAAATTGGCCAACGAATACTATTTCCAGAACGATTTTGAAAATGCGAAGAAATGGTATGAAAAGGTATTCGAAGAAGAAAAACCAACAGACAAGGTACTGTTATTCCGTTATAAGCAAACGCTTAAAGCGTTGAAAATCAACTTTGAGGCCAACCCGTATTTGGCTGTTGAGTATTCAAAGAATTAGTACTTACATACTATAGAATAATGTGGTGTTGATGAAGCTGCGCCGCTTTATAGCTCTTAAATAATCTTCTGTTCTATATTCTAACCCCAATTGAATCTTTAATTGCTTAGCCCACTGATATCCGATATTTCCCGTAAAGCGCTGATCCCAGGCGGGATTCAACCTAGCTGAAGTGTTAAACACGGTCTCTGTAGAAAGAATCAGATAAAATTCCTTTGGATCTACTTTGAGCCCTGAAAGGGGAAAATCGGCAGATATTCGATATCTGAATCGGTATTGCGTATTCGATTTTCGTATCCGCTGGTCTGTTTTGAAACGATGCACCCATCGGAAGGCGTTAAATCGCTTAGCATAAGAATACTGCTGTGTAAACCTCAGTTCATTTTCATTAGTGTCATCCTTGATCGTATTGAACCTATACATGACTCCAGCTGCCACTTTTCCATAGAATCCAACAGTGTAACTGGTGTTGTGTGAGAGTTGCAAGTGTTCTGTAGTTAATTGAAAAGGACTGTCGTAGTCCTCGAGTAGGGTGCTTCTGTAGGTGGTATTGAAGTTAAGAGACCAGTCGTAATTCAGTTTATAATTCAAGGTGAAGCGGGATTGCCAAAGGATGGGATCCTCTGCCTGGGTCCATCCTGTAAGCGGACAGCACAAAAGACATAACCCTAACAGCCATTTAGAACAACAGGAAATCATAGGAGCGTCTTATAACGGGTCTTTTGTTAAGGAGAATACCCTCTTTAGAAAACAAGTATTCGAACCAGGATAGTTTTCCTTCCGATTTGGTGACTACAATTAGCTCAATATTGGTAGGAGCGTCGGTTATCATCTGCAGGGCACTATTCAGAACTTCTTCGGCATTGCCATCGTTGGGATATTGTATCTGGATCTTTTCGATCTTCCATTTTACGTAAGTGTCATTGAGATATTCAGTAATAGGTTGCACGGTAGATTTTGGGATGGCCCTTTTTTTACGGTCAATCTCTATGTCCTCAAGAATACCTTGGTCATCGAATTCTACACTATATCTTCTGCCTTCATATTTGAACTTCGCCTCAAAACTTCGATGGTCGCCATCCACTTCCTTGTAGTATTTTAATCGATCGATATTCAATCCGGAATCTTTTAACAATTGCGATGCCTGAGTTGGAAAATCTTGTGGTTTGATCCTTTTTTCGTACTCTTCCTTTCCCTGGGAGGCCATAGGAGCTATTACCAGAATAGAAAGTAAACAATATAGAGCTACTTTGATCATGATACTTCATTATATCGGAAGCAATCCACCAGATGATCATTTACCATTCCGGTGGCTTGCATATGGGCATAGACTACGGTGGTGCCCACAAATTTAAAACCCCGTTTCTTTAAGTCCTTGCTAATGGCGTCACTTAGTGGGGTGTTGGCAGGAGCATTTTTAAGGTCCTTAAGCTGGTTCTTTATAGGTTTTCCGTCTACAAAACCCCAGATATAGTCACTAAAGCTTCCAAACTCTTTTTGTACCTCCATAAAGGCCTGAGCATTGGTAATGGTGGCAGCCACTTTTAGTTTGTTTCTTATAATCCCTGTGTCTTGTAAAAGAGCATCTATCTTCTTTTGATCGTATGTGGCGATCTTCTTGTAGTCGAAATTGTCGAAGGCCTTTCTAAAGTTCTCACGTTTTCTCAGCACGGTGATCCAACTCAAACCGGCCTGAAAGGTTTCCAAAATTAGAAATTCAAAAAGAGAGTCGTCATCCTTAACAGGGACGCCCCATTCTTCGTCATGATAGGCCACATATAAAGGATCGTCACCGCACCAGGAACATCTGTTTTTCTCCATAAGAAATGTTTATAGTATTATCAATTTCAGTATAGGTGAAGGTAGTAAGATTTGTCTAAATTTGCGACTTATGTCCCATGGAAAATATGATAGAAAATAAAGCCGAATTAGTGATTCATAGTCTGGATAAGGCATTTAGTTATGACGATTACAGGACTTTGGTGTCCGGACATGTGTCCAGCCGCACGAGTACGGGACCTGAACAAACGGAAGCTCTGACCAATTATACCTTACTCAACCACTCCCGAATGAAACGCCTGGACAAAACCGTGAAGATACCGGAAGATGTCGGGCAAAAATTTCAAGAGTTTGACGGAGACCACACCTGGTTGGTGCTTACCGAAAGCTGGTGTGGAGACGCAGCTCAGTCTATGCCCGCCATGAACAAGTTGGCCGATTTAAACCCGAATATCGATTTCAAGGTGGTACTTAGAGATGAAAATCCTGAGTTAATGGATGCCTTTCTTACCCATGGTTCCCGCTCCATTCCAAAGCTCATAGTGTTGGATAATCGAACACAGGAGGTAGTAGCAGATTGGGGCCCTCGTCCCAGCGTGGCTTCACAAATGGTTAAGGACTACAAAGAAGCACACGGAAGCCTAACTCCGGAATTCAAGCAAGATTTACAGGTGTGGTATAACAAGGACAAGTCTCAGAATATCATTGAAGACCTGGCTCATCTCATCGATTAGAATTATCCCTGAAAGTTATAGGTAATAGTGCCTACTTGTTTGGGTTTCCCTGCTTTGGTTGTGAATTTTGCTCTCCGGGCATAACTCAAGGCATTATCGATCAGGCAACCATTGGAAGTGGTGGATGCGGCTTTATTGTAGGAAGCTTTCACCACTTTCCCCAAAGAATTCACCTCGATGTTTATCACTACCTTTCCGCGGCTATCGCAGGTATAGACTGGGTTTCGTAGTTGCATTGCCTTGCGGTCTTCCAAATGGTAACTTATCGTGGTCTTTCGGTTAGAAGCACTGGCATCGACCTTTTTCTTTCTTTTTTTGGCTTCCTCCGAAAGTTTTTCCTTGACCTTGTCCAATTTATCTTTGGCATCATTCAGCGCAAAATCTTCAGAAAAACTGTTTTCTTCCAAACTTTCACTTTCCTCTCCATTTTCTTCGGCTTCCTTGATTTCCTCATTTCTACTATTTTCAATTTCTTCAATGAAACGTTCTGCCTCATTATAGGCGGTATTGGTTTCAACCTTAACCGTTTCGGTGATATTAATGGCCACTTCTTCTTCCAGGAGATCCTCAGAATATTCTACTGCCATGATTTCAGGTTCCTTTTCCTTACCGGAGAGCTTTACACTCACCAAAAGCAATACGAGATTGCCCACCAGTAAAGAGGTGATCAAAAAGGCACGGTAGGAGTAGTTAAAATTCACGGGCGCAAGCAACTAAAATTTGTGAGAATTTACTCCAAATTTATGAATGATTAACGAAAAGTTTAATATTCTTTTAAAAATTCCTCGAAAGTTTCAATGGAAACTGCCTCATTTACAGTGTATTCTCCAATTTTAGTTCGTCTTAATTTGGAGAGGTGTGCACCATTTTGAAGCGCCTTCCCGAAGTCATGGGCCAAGGATCTAATATAAGTCCCTTTACTGCAGGCTACGCGGAACTCTATCTCAGGGAGATCGATGCGGGTGATCTCAAATTCGGAAATACGGATGGTTCGGGTAGGAACCTCAACTTCTTCCCCTGCCCTTGCGAATTCGTAGAGGCGCTTTCCATCTTTCTTCAAAGCAGAGAATACGGGAGGCTGCTGTTGAATATCTCCCATGAATTGATCGGTAGCTTGTAGAATATCTTCGGAAGTAATTCCCGAAATATCAAAAGTTTGGTCTATCTCACTCTCCAGGTCATAGCTGGGCGTTGTCGCCCCCAATGTAATGGTTCCCGTATACTCCTTTTCTTGGGCCTGAAACGTCTCTATCTTCTTAGTGAATTTACCAGTGCAGAGGATCAAAAGTCCAGTAGCCAGTGGGTCCAGGGTGCCTGCATGGCCTACTTTTAGTTTTTTTAACCCGAATTGCTTTCGAATTAACCAACGAATCTTATTCACCACCTGAAAAGAAGTCCATTCCAGCGGTTTGTCGATCAATAATACCTGTCCTTGTTGGTAATCTTCGGCAGTCATTAAACAAAGCTAACGATTATGGCGATAATTCCTACCACCAAACAGTAGATGGCAAACCAGCTTAGTTTGCTCTTTCGAACCAGGGCAATCATCCAGGTACAGGCAAAAAGGCCAGAGATGAAAGCGGCTGCAAATCCTAAGCCCAGGGTAGTGAAATTAGCGGTTTCTGTACTCAAGTCTCCACTTACAATATCCTTGGCTATCTTTCCAAATATCAAGGGTACGACCATTAAGAATGAAAAACGGGCGGCTTTGGTCTTATCGTTTCCCAATAATACTGAAGTAGAAATGGTAGCACCACTTCGGGAGATTCCCGGTAACATGGCAATGGCCTGGGAAATACCAATCACAAAAGCATTTTTATAAGACACTTTCTTTCCGGTGTTTCTAGCTCGGTCTGCCAGCCAGAGTAAAATGGCCGTAATAATAAGCATTCCGCCTACAAAGGCAATGCTACCGCCAAAGAAGGCCTCTAACTGCTCTTCGAAAAGTACACCCACTATCACTGCCGGGAGCATCGAAACGATAATCTTGAGGGAGAATTGAGTTTCTTCGTTCCACGTAAACTTGAAAAGACCACTCAGGATCTCCCAAACGTCTTTTCTAAAAACCACCAGGGTACTAAGGGCAGTGGCAAAATGTAAGACCACCGTAAATAATAGACTTTCCTCCGGGACCGAATTATCTCCGAGTAGGGCCTTACCTAATTCGAGGTGGCCGCTAGAGGAAACAGGTAAAAATTCGGTAAGGCCCTGGACAATGCCCAAGACAATAGACTCCCAAGCCTCCATGGGTTATTTTTTAGTGCTCGGATTTAAGAGAATAGCATAGACCTGAAAACCAAAACCGATGAGGATCAAGGCAGGCGATAACCGAATACGACGCCAGCTGTAAATTTCAGGATTGAAAATAGTAGGATCGTCGCTACCTCCACCGGCCATTAGAATAAAACCTAAGGCAATGAATGCAGCTCCAATGAGCATAAACTTATAGTTCTTACGTTCGAAGATGAACGAAGTTACTTTTGCTTCTTCTTTTCGTTTCTTTTCTCCCATAGTCATGCCCTTGATAGGGGGTGGTTTTGATTAAACATTGATGTTAGTTCGATTCCTCAAATTCCGTGTACACCACTTCATCTTTTATTGCTAGTTGTGCAATATGGTTGGAACTACCCATCAGGGTATTTGCAAGGTGCAAGGTAACCTTTTTATTTAAAACTTTGAATTCCATTTCTTCCAGGGTAAGGCCCTGCTCTAATCCCCGGTTGATGTAGTAAAAGTCGCCATTGGATTCGGCAAAAACAATGTCTTTAACACCTCCCTCATAAATTTTAACAACCTCGATCTCCTTCACTTCACAGTTTTTTGGTTTGAGATTTTGAATGAGACAGCTCTGGAATAAGAAGATGAGAGCCAGAAAGGGCAGGACATATAGAATTCGTAGTGCTTTTTTCATACCGTTGTGGTTTAATAGTACAATTCGTCCGTACGCAGATTGAGAAATCGTTGCGTTGCGAAAAAAGTACTGATCCAGGATATGAAGAGTCCCATTAACAATATGAACAGGAATAAGCCCCCTAAAAGCAGCTTATTGCTCAACAATTGTAACTGCGGCCAGGCTTTGTCCAGCAGATACAGCACAGCGGCCACACCTGCGCAGGCTATCAGCGCTCCGATCAATCCCAATTTCATACTCTTCCATATAAAAGGACGCCGTATAAATCGTTTGGTGGCACCTACCATTTGCATGGTTTTAATCGTGAATCGCTTGGAGTAAACGGAAAGTCGAATGGAACTGTTGATAAGTAATACCGCAATCACCAGGAAAGCCGCACTGAAAAGCAGGACATAAAAGCTAATGGTTTTGATGTTCTTATCGAAGAGTTCGACCAGTAATTCGTCATATTCTACTTCGGCCACAAAATCTTTGGCACTGATCTCATTGGCGATCTCTTTTAATTGTGCCGAAGAAACGAACTCTGCCAGTAATTCCACGTCAATACTATTCTGTAGCGGATTGTATCCTAAAAATTCCAGATAGTCTTCCCCTATGGTCTCAATATGTTGTTCTGCGGCTTCTTCCTTAGATACATAGGTCGCAGATTTGGTATAGTCTGCCATTTCCAGACTTTGCCGTAACTGATCGATCTCCACCTCTTTGGCACTATCTTTTAAGTATATGGAAAGTGGAATTTGTTCCTTGAAATAACGAGATAATTGATTCGAATTAATAAGGAATAACCCCAACAACCCCAGCAATAGCAATACCAAAGAAATACTCAACACCACACTAAAATAGGAGGAAATGAGTCTTCGTTTTTGATATTTTTCGAAAGATGTCGCCATAGGATGAATCAGATTGGTTGGGTAAAAATACGAACTATTTGGGATGGACGATATACGATTTACGATGGTTTATTAACAGAATTACTTTACATTTCTACCTTCCATTTGAACTCAACTTCAAAGCGCACAAAGAATTTTAAAAGAACTCCAAGAATGGGCCTGCTATGTTTTCCTTGCCATAAATATTCATTTCTCATTTCCTAGCAGCTTACGAACCTTAAAGCTCATCATGGGACCCCTACTATTGTACTTCGTAAATCGTAAATACACCGGTAATTATTTCCTAACGCTGAAACTTTCCCTTTTCGTACAATAGCCGTAAATTTGCCCCTTCAATTGAAAGAAAATGAGCAAATATCACTTTAACGATATAGAAGCCAAATGGCAAAAGTATTGGGCAGAAAATGGAACTTTTCACGCTCAAAACCAAAGCGATAAACCTAAGTTCTATGTTCTGGACATGTTCCCTTATCCGTCCGGAGCTGGGCTACACGTGGGGCATCCCTTAGGGTATATCGCCAGTGATGTTTACGCTCGTTTTAAGAGACATCAAGGGTATAATGTGCTGCATCCTATGGGGTATGATAGCTTTGGCTTACCGGCGGAGCAGTACGCCATTCAAACGGGTCAGCATCCTGCAGATACGACCCTTGTGAATATTGAAGGTGGGGTGGACAAACAAGGAAATAAGATTGCCGGGTATCGCCATCAGATGGATAAGATAGGATTCTCCTTCGACTGGAGCCGGGAGGTGCGTACTTCAGATCCTCAATACTACAAATGGACCCAATGGATCTTTATTCAATTGTTTGAAAGTTGGTATGACTATGATGCAGACAAGGCCCGTCCTGTTTCAGAGCTGGTGACTATTTTCTCTTCGGAAGGGAATACCACTATACACGCTGCCTGTGATGCGGATGTGATTTCTTTCTCGGCAGAAGACTGGACTTCCTTTTCTTCAGAAAAACAACAAGAGATACTCTTGCAGTATAGATTGACCTATTTGGCCGAAACTGAGGTGAATTGGTGCCCGGAACTGGGAACTGTCCTAGCCAATGATGAGATCGTGAACGGAGTTTCGGAACGCGGGGGATATCCCGTGGTTCGAAAGAAAATGAAACAATGGAGCATGCGCATCACCGCCTATGCCCAGCGTTTGTTGGATGGACTGGATACTATCGATTGGCCGCAACCTTTAAAAGACACCCAAACCAATTGGATTGGAAGGTCTGAAGGAGCGAGTGTCGTATTTCAGGTGAAGGATCACGATGAAAAAATTGAAGTATTCACTACCCGTCCCGATACTATTTTCGGGACTAGCTTCATGACCCTGGCGCCGGAGCATGACTTGGTTGCAAAGATTACTACACAGGAACAGAAAGCCGAGGTTGAAGCCTATGTGGAGGCCACTTCCAAGCGAAGCGAACGCGAACGAATGGCCGATGTTAAGACCATTAGCGGTGTGTTCACCGGGGCTTATGCCTTACATCCGTTTAGTGGAAAAGCCATTCCGGTTTGGATTGGCGATTATGTGTTGGCTGGCTATGGGACAGGAGCGGTGATGGCAGTTCCTTGCGGAGATCAAAGGGATTATGATTTTGCCAAGCATTACGGAATGGAGATTCCAAATATTTTTGAAGGGATCGATATTTCTGAAGAAGCCTTTGCCGATAAAGAAAATACCATCATTGCAAACAGCGATTTCCTTAACGGACTTAATTACAAGGAGGCGACGGCCAAGGTGATCGAGGCATTGGAAGAAAAAGGAGCGGGTGTTGGAAAGATCAATTACCGTTTAAGAGATGCCGTATTCTCCAGACAGCGGTATTGGGGGGAACCCTTTCCTGTGTATTACAAGAACGGGCTGCCACAAATGATCGATCTGGAGCATTTGCCGCTGCACTTGCCTGAGGTAGAAAAATATCTCCCTACAGAAAGCGGAGAGCCCCCTTTAGGCCGAGCCGAGGTCTGGGCCTGGGACACCAAAAATAACAAAGTGGTATCCAATGACCTTGTCACCCCGAGCGCAGTCGAGGGATCTGACGAAGATAATGGGATTTATCCCTTGGAGCTCAATACTATGCCAGGTTGGGCAGGAAGCAGTTGTTATATGTTCCGCTATATGGATCCGCACAATCGCGAGACCCTTGCGTCTCAGGAGGCTTTACAATATTGGGGTAATGTGGACCTCTATATTGGAGGAAGCGAGCATGCCACCAGTCATTTATTATATAGCCGTTTTTGGGTGAAATTCATGTACGATCGGGGTCACCTATTGGTGGATGAACCCGTAAAGAAATTGATCAACCAGGGGATGATTCTGGGAACTAGTGCCTTGATATATCGAATATCCGGAACTAACGAATATGTTTCCTCAGGATTAAAAGATCAGTATCAGGTGGAGGAAATTCGAGTTGATGTGAATTTGGCAAATGCATCCAGTGAACTGGATTTGGAAGGTCTTAGAAAATGGCAGCCTCAATACGAAAATGCTAAGTTTGTTCTTGAAGATGGCAAATATATAGTTGGGCACGAAGTTGAGAAGATGTCCAAACGTTGGTTTAATGTCGTGAATCCGGATGATGTTTGCGAGCAGTACGGAGCGGATACCCTGAGAATGTATGAAATGTTCTTAGGGCCTTTGGAACAGGCCAAGCCCTGGAGTACAGCTGGGATCACGGGGGTACATAGTTTCCTCAAGAAGTTGTGGAAATTATATCATCAGGGTTCCCCCCTTGAGGGGGGCGAGGGGGGTGTCTTCCATGTTTCGGATAGCACGCCCACAAAGGAAAACCTAAAAACCCTGCACAAGACCATCAAAAAAGTACAGGAGGACATTGAGAACTTCAGTTTTAATACGTCGGTTTCTACCTTTATGATCGCGGTCAATGAGTTGACGGCTCAAAAGTGTAAAAGTCGTGAGATTCTGGAGCCCCTGGTGATCCTTATTTCTCCTTATGCGCCTCATATTGCAGAAGAGCTTTGGAGTTTGTTAGGGCATGAAGAGAGTATCGCAACCGCTTCGTTCCCAAAGTTTGAAGAGAAACATTTAGTGGAGAGTAGTAAAGAGTATCCGGTTTCCTTTAACGGAAAGATGCGCTTTAAGATGGAATTGCCCCTGGATATGAGCAAGGAGGATATGGAAGCGGCCGTGATGGCCCATGAAAAGACCCTTCAGCAACTGGACGGACGTACGCCGAAGCGAGTGATCATCGTACCTGGGAAGATCATTAATATAGTTGGATAAGAAGCTCCTGATCAATTTTTTAATTTTGCCAAGCAACACTTTGGGCAAAGGAGCATCTTCTTAGCTCACTAACCTCATTCACCACTATGAAATTTAACGCTATTGAAATATTAGGTCTCGTGGCTGCTGTCTGCACTTCCTTTGGTTGGGTCCCGCAGATTCGAAAAACGTTAAAGACCAAAAACGTTCAGAGCTTATCACTTCCTATGTATATGGTGATTTGCCTGGGGACCTTTTTATGGTTGGCCTATGGGATCCTCGTAGATAGTACGGCAGTTATTTTGGCGAATATTGTGGCCATTTCCTTCACCTTATTGTTGGTTATTTTAATTCTGAAGTACAGAAAATAACGATCCGTCTTGACGGTTTGTCAGTCCTATAAATACGGTCTCATTTTTGAGGAAGTATTCGTATATTTAAATGACTTAAAATTTCTGAACTATGATGGGATATTATATACTGGCAGGGGTACTCTTTTTGGTGAGTAGCTTTGTGAGTAATCGACTAAAGAGTAAATTCAAAAAATATTCGCAAGTAAACCTTCAAAATGGTTTAAGTGGGGCCGAAGTGGCCCAAAAGATGTTGGATGACCATGGAATACGCGATGTTAAAGTAATTTCCACCCGGGGGCAATTGACAGATCACTACAATCCTCAAAATAAAACGGTAAACCTCAGTGAGGTAGTCTATTCGCAACGCAATGCCGCTGCGGCGGCGGTAGCGGCTCACGAAGTGGGTCATGCGGTACAACATGCCACTGCCTATAGCTGGTTGCAAATGCGTAGCAGCATCGTTCCGGTAGTAGGGGTGGCGAGTAAGCTATCTAATTTTGTGATCATGGCTGGTTTGGTGATGACAGCAACCGGAGCCTTGGGCGGATTGGGGAGTACAATTTTCTTAATTGGAATATTGCTTTTTGCCGCCACAACGGCCTTCGCTTTTATTACGCTACCTGTGGAATTTGACGCCAGTAAACGTGCGCTGGTTTGGCTGCAAAAGGAGAATATGGTAACGCAACAGGAGTATGCCGGAGCCAAGGATGCCTTGAAATGGGCGGCACGAACTTATGTGGTTGCTGCTTTGGGGTCGCTGGCTACCTTATTGTACTTCATTATGATTTTTATGAACCGCCGTTAGACGTAATTACTGATAAAAAGTAAAGGGTCCATTTTTGGACCCTTTTTTTATGTTTCGATAAGTGTTAACTCGGTGGGCTCTCTTCAACCGGCCACATTATTGGGATTATAGCCTAGATAATCGGCAAAGTTTTCTTTAAACACAATCCCATAGTCCTCTAATTCCTTTAAGATAGGTTCGTAGACCTCTTTGCTAATAGGGATTTGTACTCCCGGCGTAGTAATTTCTTTGTTGAGAATACGCAGAGCGGCCATTGCAACGGGCAGGCCAACGGTTTTTGCCATAGCCGTGTAGGTCTGGTCTTCACCTATGAGCACCATATTACTATCGATCTGTTTTTTCTTCCCGTTGAGTTCGTAACCAAATTTATGGTACATCACGATCATGTCCTTATCATCTTCTTTCAGGGTCCATTTATCCATTAGAATCTTCTGAAGCGCCTGTGCTGGAGTGGCATTTTCAATTCCTATCTTCTTCTCGGCATTAAAAATGTCCAATTCCTCTAACTTCCCCCACATAAGGTCATCTTGATCGATCTTCAATATGTGTCTAAGTTTCAACTCCACCGAATCGGTTGGGGAATAGGGAAGGAAGAGATTGACGAAATCCCTGTATGAAAGATTTTCAGAATTTGGAATGGTATAAGCATCGTCTGTCATACCCAGTTGTACGAACATATTCCATGCCTTGCTAAAACCGACACGTCTCATGGTCCCCCGATACAGGGTTAAAACGTCATCCAATCCGTAAATGCTTCGGTATTTGAGAGAATTTCTATTGGCATAAGCTTCAAATCGCCCGTGACCTTCTATGTCCAGAAACTCTGTTCTTCGGAATAGCTTATGATAGGGGATGTACTTATAGGTTCCCTCTTGTATAAATTCTGCCGCTCCACCTTGTCCGGCCACAACCACATTTCTGGGGTTCCAGGTAAATTTATAATGCCATAGGTTGTCATCGCTTTCCGGGGCGATCAGTCCTCCGGTAAAGGATTCGAACAACAACATTTTTCCACCTCCATCGCGAATTCTGTCGATCACCTGCATAGCGCTCATATGGTCGATTCCGGGATCGACACCAATTTCATTCATAAATACAAGGCCTTTTGCCTTCGCTTCCTCGTCCAGCGCCTGCATTTCTTTACTTACATAGGATGCAGTCACCAGATGTTTTCCGTACGTAATACAATCCCTGGCGGCTTCCATATGAAAACGAGCAGGAAGCATGGAAATTACCAGATCTGCCTCTTGTATGGCTTTTTTTCGCTGCGTCTCATTGAATACGTCCAATGGGATGCCTTTGGCATTAGGATGTCCTTGAGTGAATTTTTTTGCATTTTCTTCGGAGAGATCGCCAATCGTAATAAAAAGGTTCTCTGCCTGAGACTTGTCCAGTAAATATTTAATTAAGCTGGTGGCAGAACGACCAGCTCCAATGATCAAGATATTTCGCATCCGCTGTTATTTCGTAAATTTGTTGTAGGTCCCAACGGGGACGAAAATACTAAAATGGATCGGGAACCTATGAACAAATTAAATAAAAAAATTACGCTTGTTGCCGCTGTTTTGGGAGCAGTAACCATTGCGATTGGAGCTTTGGGTGCTCACGGGTTAAAACAGTGGGTTGGACCAGAAGCCATTACCAGTTTCGAGACCGGAGTTCGGTATCAAATGTACCATGTGATTGTGTTGTTAATTCTCGGTTTTGCACACCCTCTTTCTGAAGCGACCAAGAAATGGGTCTTTCGCCTTTTTCTAATTGGGATGTTGTTGTTCTCTGGATCTATTTATCTCTTGGCTCTCAATGAAGCACTTCCTTTTTCTGTTAAATTCCTGGGACCTGTTACTCCATTGGGAGGACTCTCATTTATAATAGGTTGGCTTCGCTTGGGTTATGGATTATTTGAGTTAAAATCGGAATAATTCTGAGGAAATAAATGCTATATCTGTTTTAGTTTTTTTATTTTTGCGGACACAACAAAAACAAAGTTATGGTGGACAACAACCAAACTACGAAAACGATTTCGTTGGAACCTTACGGAATCAATGCCTCAAAAGTAAATTATCAACTTACCTCACAAGAATTACATCAGGAAACGTTAGCAAAAGGACAGGGAAAGGAAGCAAATTCCGGTGCTATTGCTGTTAATACGGGTGAATTCACCGGACGTTCTCCTCAGGACCGATTTATTGTAAAAGATGAGATTACCCAGGACCGAGTTTGGTGGGGGGATATCAATATTCCTTTCGATGCGGATAAGTTTGATGCACTTTATGAGAGAGTGACTGCGTATTTAAATGGAAAGGAAGTATATGCAAGGGATTGTTATGCATGTGCAGATGTAAACTACAGATTGAACATTCGGGTGGTGAATGAATATCCGTGGAGTAATATGTTCGCTTTTAATATGTTTCTTCGTCCCAATGCAGAGGAATTAGAAAGCTTTAGCCCGGATTGGCTTATTGTAAACGCTCCCGGTTTTATGGCAGACCCTGAAAGAGATGGCACAAGACAGCACAATTTTGCCATATTGAATTTTAGTAAGAAGATCGCTTTAATCGGTGGTACGGGGTATACAGGAGAGATTAAGAAAGGAATCTTTTCGGCCCTCAATTTTGTATTACCGGTATTTCAGAATACCTTACCGATGCACTGTTCCGCTAATGTGGGTGAAGAAGGAGATACTGCCATTTTCTTCGGACTTTCAGGAACCGGAAAGACGACGCTTTCTGCCGATCCTGCTCGCAAGTTGATTGGAGATGACGAGCACGGTTGGACCGCCGAAAACAGTGTCTTCAATTTTGAAGGAGGTTGCTATGCAAAGGCTATCAACTTGTCTGAAGAAAACGAACCGGACATTTATAGGGCGATCAAGCCAGGGGCTATCCTGGAGAATGTGATCATGGATGAGAACGGAGCAGTGGATTTTAGTGATGTATCTATTACCCAAAATACCCGGGTAAGCTATCCTATTTACCATATAGATAATATTCAAGTACCTTCTATTGGCCACAATCCTAAGAATATTTTCTTCTTAACGGCGGATGCCTTTGGGGTACTGCCTCCCATTTCAAAATTAACTCCGGGACAGGCCGCATATCACTTCATAAGTGGATATACAGCGAAAGTTGCGGGTACAGAGGCAGGTATTGATGAACCTCTACCTAGTTTTTCTGCTTGTTTTGGAGCGCCATTTATGCCATTGCACCCAACGAAATACGCCGAGATGCTCAGCGCAAAAATGCAGGAAGCCGGTGTGAATGTATGGTTGGTCAATACAGGCTGGACTGGGGGTCCTTATGGTGTTGGAAGTAGAATGAAACTGAAATACACGCGCGCTATGATCACTGCGGCCATGGATGGTTCATTGGAAGCGGCCAACAAAGACAATTATCATATCCACTCTGTTTTTGGTGTTCAACAGCCCAGAGTATGTCCTAATGTTCCTACAGCGGTGTTAAGTCCAAGGAAGACCTGGAACAACGACGAAGGATATTATGAAACGGCTCATAAGTTAGCGAAGTCTTTCAAGGAAAACTTTAAGAAATTTGAGGAATATGCCAATGAGGAGATCATGGCAGGAGCTCCGCTGAAAGGCTAGGAAAGTTTAAAATAAAGGAAAAAGCACCATCGAGAAATGGTGCTTTTTTTGTAGGATCCTCCAATAAAAACGCCCTGAACAAAAACTGCCAGGGCGCTATTATTTTGGAAGGAAGTAGTGATCTATTTCTTTCCGTTTACTTCTTTTATATACTTTTCCAAAGCCATGGTCATAGAGGGTGTCTCCGGTGTTGGAGCCTGAATATCTACCCGTAAACCATTATCGGCTGCTGCCTTTACGGTTGTATTGCCAAAAACGGCAATGCGTGTGTTGTTTTGCTCGAAATCCGGGAAATTCTCTAAGAGTGATTTAATTCCACTTGGACTGAAAAATACAAGGATGTCATAATACACATCGCGGAGGTCGCTCAGGTCACTTACTACGGTTTTGTAGAAAGTAGCTTGCTTCCAGTTTACTCCAAGGTCGTTTAAAATAGCTGGAACGGTAGGCTTTAACTTATCTGAAGATGGTAAGAGAAAGCTCTCGGTCTTGTATTTTTTAATGAGTGGTGAAAGCTCTGCAAAGGTTCTTTTACCTACATAGATCTTTCGCTTTCTGTAAACCACATACTTCTGAAGGTAGTAGGCTACAGCTTCACTTTGGCAAAAATACTTCATGGTGTCTGGCACCTTAAAACGTAATTCTTCAGCAATTCTGAAGAAATGATCCACAGAGTTTCTACTCGTTAGGATAATCGCCGTGTACTCCGTGAGGTCAACTTTTTGAGTACGTACCTCCTTGCTGGAAACACCTTCTACATGAATAAAAGGTCTGAAATCTATTTTCACCTTTTGTCTCTCCACTAGATCGAAATAAGGTGAATTTTCAACTTTAGGTTCCGGTTGAGATACCAAAATAGTTTTCACTTTCATATAACTGCTTTAATTTTACCCGTGTTAGACCCATAATTTGTACAGTATAACGTAGGGTGCAATTTCAAGTGCGCAAAGATACAAAATAAAATAGAAGAAATGTCTTAAAATTAACTGCCAATTTCTTTTAAAACTTGATATTAAGGAGATAAGGAAAAGCAGGGCCAATACAGATGAGAACACGAGTAGTACCGTTTTCGAAGGCTTATATGTGAAGAAAAATACTACATTTCCCAATAAGGCGAGAATAGAAATCAGACTAGCATAGCTCAATTTTTCGTATAGATAGCTATTAATTACCCCTTCAATATTGAAAATATGTGCAATAATTTTTTCCAGATAGTATTTGGCGAGCACAAATAGGGCAAAACCAGCTAGTAATTGTACAAATAGCCATTTGTTTTCTGCAGTGGTGTCGGGTTGTGTGATATGGAAGAACAAAAAGAAGAAAAGTGAAAAGGAAAGAACCTGAACTCCAAAAAGCAGTACATTGAATGGATGTTTGATCTCGTAACCCTTTCCTTGTAGCATAAAATACTTATCGGTTACAGGTAACATGAGGAATTCGAAGAACCTTCTAGGGTAAAAATGTCGGGTGACGGCTAGTATAACCAATACTCCAACCAATACCAGAGTGACCCAATCCCAATTTTGTATGTCCCTGATTACGTATTCCACAAGCTGTGATTCTGAAGGGATAAAAGTAGCGAAAATTCTGGGCTAGGGGATTTTTGGTTGCTGAAATTATTTCTAAAATTTCGTTGATAAAATTTTCCTAAGACTTGGGCGAAATGTCCGGCTATTTTTAAAAAATGGGTACTTTTGCCAAAAAAGGGAGTATGGCCAATGCCTTAGTGGTAATTCCTACGTATAACGAGATCGATAATATAGAAAGATTGTTGCGAATTGTATTTGCACTGCTGCGCGAATTTCATGTATTGATCGTAGATGATAACTCACCCGACGGTACTGCCCATAAAGTGAAAGAGCTCATGAAAGAGTTCCCCGACACACTTTTTTTGGAGGAGCGTGAAGGTAAGTTGGGGCTGGGGACGGCTTATATACATGGCTTTAAATGGGCTTTGGCAAGACATTACGAGTATATATTTGAAATGGATGCCGATTTCTCTCACAATCGAATAAGATCGTTAGGATTGTGAGAG
>JBCBDM010000005.1:0-45565 GCA_038529705.1 Bacteroidota bacterium | reverse complement strand
GAGTATTCCTTTTATATTCAATTCAAAAGATTAGCTGAGCAAAGAAGAAGTATTTTTGTTTACTCACGATTTTATTACTGGATGAAGTTGTGTTCGTGAATCTCCTTTGTCGATTTCTTTTTTGGGCAATGCAAAAAAGTAAGGAAAGTTGTTTATTAAGTTATTTTCGTTGCGAGGTGAAGGTATTGCGGGATGTATCGAAGTCCGGCGAGTACTCAGTGTCCAACAGTCGAAAGTCAAAGGTTCGAAGTCGGAAGTCCGGTGTTGGGAGATAGATGGAATGAATCTTATCAGGCCTAATTTAGTGGGTTCCTGAGTGTTCAACGCAGTTGAATGTATCGAAGGGACCTAAGAAGTAACAGGAAGCACATTCAATCGTCTTCAAATAACAGACAACCTTTTTAGCCGGATGTACGTCTATAAAGAAAAGTTAGAACCTCATGAGAACCATCGTATTTTTTGCCTTATTATTTTCAACTAGCTATATGATTGCCCAAACCTTCACTGGTACGGTAGTCGATGCTACATCCAATCGCCCTGTGGCCTTTGCTACCGTGATCACCGGAGAGAACCAGGGAGTCATTACCAATGAAGATGGGGTGTTCGCCCTACAACTGGATCGAATAAAACACCCGCAGGATTCGGTGTATATTTCCTTTATGGGATATGAAAAGAAAGGGTTGATCGCGTCTTCTACGATGGATGAGGTAATCAAACTGGTGCCCACCACTTTTGAGCTGAAGCAGGTATTCCTCAGTACCGAAAATCTGAGTCCGAAGGAGATTATTGAAAAGGTAAAAGAGAACCTCAGCACCAATTACACCACGAACGACCTTTCTAAAAAGAAGATCTTCTTTCGTCAATCCGATTTCAATAAAATGCAAAAAGTGGATTTCGGATTTCAAAAATCCACCATCCCCGAACTGAACAAAGAACTCATTGATAGCATTGCGGGTTTGGTGCCGCGTAGCTCTGCGCATTATACCGAAGTGGCAGGCGATTTCTACGGAAACTATGGTACGCATAAAATGAAGATTGAAAAGGCGGCGGAACTCTATGATAAATCCAAGGATGTTTCCTTCGATGGCCTGGAAGAGAAGATGGAGCGGATCTTTAAGGAGAATGTGAAACCGGATTCTTACCTCAAGATTAAATCCGGGATTTTTAGCACCAAATTACAACTGGATTCTCTGGCCGATTCCAACGAAGATGCCAAAGCGGTGCAGGTTGAGGTCGAAGAGCAGCAGAGTCAAAATCATTATTCCCTCACCCAACAAGTAACCGATCGTATTTCGGAGCTGTACGAACAACTTTTTTTTAATCCGGATTCCAAACTGGATATCCTAGAAAAATCCAATCGCTACAGATTTACCCAACGAGACTACACCTTTATCGACAATGTGCCGGTCTATGTACTCGACTTCGAACCTAAGGGGAAGAAAGATTTCAAGGGAACCCTCTTTATTAATACCGAAGACTTTGCCGTATTGCGAATGGAGTTCGAAAATGTACGTCCTTTGAGGAAGTTTGGCCTCCTGGGAATTAAGTTTCGGGAGAATGTATACAGAGGAAAGATGCTATTTACCAAAGATAACAACGGTAGTTATGGCCCCAGGTATGTGGAATTGGAGCAGGGGAGTTTCTTCGGAGTAGCGCGTCCGTTAAAGGTGATCGAAAAGAACAAGCACGTAAAAGGTCGCCGTAAGCAGAATGAACTTTCGCTGGAGTTGGATGTTCAGACCAATACGCTGGAGAAATTCGAATTGGTGGTATTCGATTCGGAAATCATTAGTTCCGGAGCCTATGAAGGAGTCACCACCAATAAAGAAATAAAAGCGACCTATCTGTCTAAGTACGATCCTGGCTTCTGGGCGGGATATACCATTATGGAGCCTAATGCTGCCATTCAGGCGTTTGAAGTGGTGGAGTAGCAGTCGGAAGTCGGAAGTCGGAAGTCGGAAGTCAGAAGTCGGAAGTCGGAAGTCAGGCTAATGCCCTCATCCAGTCGGCCTTCCGAAGTGCTTTCGAAGTGACCTACCAAGCACATAAACTTCGGTGGGAAGCAGTCTGCTAACTTCAGGTGACTGAGTGATTACGTAGTAATCGTACCTGCCTACCGGCAGGCAGGTCGAAGTCACCGAAATAGAGCGGTGTCTGAGTGTTCAACACCGTTGAATGTATCGAAGAGACCCTGCGATAAATACAATTTCCGTATCTTTATACCACTCCCTGTTAAGACTCGTTCCTATGAACGGGATCTTCCTCCAACCCGTTTAAAATGATTAAATTTAGAGTGTTATGGCTACACCACCCCCTTCGTTTGTCGATACTGTGCAGGAAACCCTGAATATGGCTCTTGGGTTGAACCTACAACAGAATGTAAATTTCAAGGGATCCGATTATCAATTCGATTTGGTAGATCCGGACAAACGGACCGTTGTGGAAGTCCTCGCAGGGGACATGGAACTACCCTTGGATGTCATAAGAAAAAGGGCTAGGAAGTCCTTGCTGGAGGCCACTGCCATTTTCGAGCTGGATCTCGATTTGTATATAGTCCTGGAACAGGACCTCCACTCGGACGACCTCTATGAACTGGAATCCGGACTCAAAGCAACGGTCCAACAGCGGGTAAAAGTGATGGACGGACGGGAATTCTTCGAGTTAAGCCTTCGGCATGTGGGATTTAAGGCAGGGGAAGAACCGTCGGAAATGCAAGAGGACGAGCTCAAAAAATCAGGGTTTGAAGAAATTTCAAAACAACAAAAGGTGATGGAAGACATCACTTCCGTAGAATCTGAAGAATCCATTCGAACTAAGATCAGGGATGCCGGATTTGAAACTCCTTCCGGAACGCCTCCGGAATTGGATAGTGATCGAATAGAAGTGGTTAATGAGTATCTGCAAAGCGAGGTAGGACAGTCACAGGCCTATTACGTGGCCCAAACCAAATGGAATGGAGAGGAATATGCTCCACAATTTATCCGAGAAGGGTATTGGGAAAATGTAAGTGATCGCACTATTTCTGAAGTCGTTAATGGAGTCAGGGAAGGAGATATCGTCTTTTTACGAGGGACAGATGAAACCGGTGAAATGACCCACCTTTTTATAAAAGAAGCCGGAGTCGTTACTCACAATGCCAATAATGGAAACTTTTTAGAGATCAATTGGTTTCTAGGACCCTTTGGGTATAATATTTATCATTTGAATAATTACCATCTTCAGCCATTTGATATGCTCAGTGAACAAGACTTACCCGAAGTGTTAAGCGTTTTTGCTGAGCATGAGTTCGAATCGATAAAAAAGGCGGCCAAACCCGGTACATCGCTTCCTCCTGCTACTACCATTGCCGGATTGATTAGCGATGCCGATACCGGAGCCGATTACCTGGACATTACCAAAGATGTTTCGGCCTTTGCCCGAGTGATGGCCGCTAAGAGTTTTGTGCCTCCCCTGGCTGTCGCCTTATTTGGGAAATGGGGCTCCGGGAAGAGTTTCTTTATGCGAAAACTTAGGGAACAGATCAATGTGCTGGCCCATTCGGATACTCAGGGATTTTTTTGCAATGGGATTGCTCAGGTTCATTTCAACGCCTGGTCCTATATGGATTCTAATCTCTGGGCGAGTATGGTGTCAAGGATTTTTGAAGGATTGCAATTTTATATCAGCCAGGATAACAAGGCCAAGGCCGAAAAAGAGGTCATTGAACGTGAGATCACTCAAAATCTTACCATGGTCAACGAGGAACTGGAAAAATTAAAATCCAGAAAAGAGGAGGTGGCTCGATCTCTTACCACTACAAAGAATCTTAAAAAGACGCGTGAAGAGGAATTGGAGAAAAAACTGAAAGAACTTCGAAAAAATACGCTAAAAGCAGTTTTAGAAGAAGTAGACACTCAATTTCAGGTTAAGAAGGAGCTTCAAAAGGCCATTACTTATAATCCCACCATGGCCAAGAATCTTAAGGACCTGGAGAAAATCGTGCCCGAAAAACATTGGCAGTCGGCAGATGAGCTCTACGAGCAGGGGAAGTCTTCCTATACCTTCCTCAAGGTGTTTTTTAGTGAAGAGAATTGGATAAAAAACCTGCTTTGGTTAGGCGTCATCATACTCATTATTATTGGAGGAAGCATTGGCCTCACTTATATTACCAAGGAGATCTTTGGTTTGGACTTTAGTCTATCTCCGGAAATTTGGTCTTTGTTGGCAGTGGTTGGGGGTGCTCTGGTAAGAGGGAAAGAAACCTACAACAAGATGCAACCTATCATCGCTTCATTTTGGAAGATAAAAACCGATTACGAAAAACAACGGGAGGACGCGACCTTACAGTTTCATCAAGGACAAAGGGATTTGGAACTCGAAATTCAGGAATTGCAGGCAGAGATTACCAGCCTGGATCACAAGATCGAAGTGGATACCTTGCGGCAGGAAGAGTTGGAGTTCCGTTTGGAAAAGACCTTGTCTACGGAGGCCCTGTATTCCTTTATCGAAGAGAGAAGTGAGGGTAAGGAATACCGAAAGCATTTGGGGATCATTTCTACCATTCGCAAAGACTTTGAGATTTTGAGCGAATTGTTTACGGATCATAATACGGAAGTGGGGAATATCACTCCAGAAGAGAGTGAGAAATTCAGAAGTTATTTCGATCGGCCCCTGGAACGAATCATTTTGTATATCGACGACCTGGACCGTTGTCCGGAAGAACGGGTAGTGGAGGTGCTGGAAGCGGTAAACCTCCTCATGGCCTTCCCATTATTTGTGGTCGTGGTGGGTGTGGATCCCCGTTGGGTGAAGAATGCTCTGATCAAGCGTCATCAACTTCAATTTTCGAAGGCAGGGCAAGAGGAGGATATGGAGCTTATCGATCCATCGGCTTATTTGGAAAAGATATTTCAAGTGCCCTTTAATCTGAAAAGTGCTTCAGATACTAGCGTAAAGTATATGTTGAAGACCTTGGCCGAAACAGAACCGATACTGCAGGAAGCCCCGGTAGAAGCTCCCAGGGATACTACAGCACCTTCGGAGGAAGCGTTGGTGGCTAACGAAGAAGCTCCTTCCGAAGAAACGGTCGAGGCAGACCATCCTAAAGAGAAAATAGACCCGGCGGAGATTCCGGAAGCGGAAGCGGAGAAAAAGGTGCCGGAACCCGTGAAACCTATTCCCATAGAGTCCCTTACTTTTTCCGAAGGGGAGATCGAATTGATACAGACCATGTCCAAGGTGGTTGGCCCCAGCCCCAGGGCGATCAAACGCTTTGTGAATATTTTCAGGATTGTGAAAGCCCATGAAGACTATCCTAACGACCTCAACGATTCCGAGACTATGATCGTTTTATTCCTTCTAGCTCTTCCCATTGGGACGTATAAATCCATCTATCCGCAAATGATCGCCTATATGCTGGAAGAAGACAACCAATTCATTAAACTGGAAGACTTTCTGAACTACGCGCATGAAGAAGAAGGGGTGGATTCCGACCGGGAAACTACCTATAGCAATTTGAAGAATCTATTGGCAAAGGAAACTCCCGAATTGAACGATGAGACCTTTTACGATTTTAAAAAGCAATATCCTCTCATTAGTAGATTCTCCTATAGTGTGGACTAATTAAAAAGAACCGTCCTTACTTTTTTCTTCCGGTCAAATTCCAATAATACACGTTGAGGTCGCCCGAATTTGCCTCGATCACATCCGGATAACCGTCGTTGTTAAGATCGAAGAATCCTATATCGTAGGTGTCGAATTCCTGTTGGCTCAGGGTTAGCATTTCAAAAGACTGCCCCTTGCCCCTGTTTCGGTAGATTCGGTTAGGGCCTTCTATCCCGCACACGATGTCCATGTCTCCATCCTGGTCGAAATCGGCTATATGGATACTTCCCGTAGGGGTATTATCCGGACTCAATATTGTTTTTTGCTCGTAGGTATTTTGTGAATTTCCAAAATACACCACGTCGGGTTCTCCTATATTGGCCGTAGCAATATCCGGGATTTGGTCTCTGTTGAAATCGGCCACGGCCACGGCGCGGGTTTCGTCTGTGCCGGTACCGAACGGAATAGCGGTTTCAAATTTTAAATTGTTTTGAAGGTATACAAAGTTCCCCTGTCCGTCTCTATTGGCAAGGATGAGGTCTTGCTGTCCATCTCCGTTCATATCGTGTATCGTAACAGAAATAGTACTGTCTTTCAATCCACCAAACGTGAGATTTTCGGTGAAATTACCTTGTCCGTCATTTAGGCATATTTCATTAGCCTCCCCCCGATTTACGATGAGGACATCCAAATCGCCATCGCTGTCTATGTCTGCCAGGGTTAAATTTCGGGTGTTATTCGTAAGGCCACCCACCGTACCTCTTTCGGTGAAGTTACCTTTACCGTCATTGAAGAAAAGTCGGTTGGGGGCTTTATCATTTCCTGTAACAATGTCCAGGTCGCCATCACCATCCAGATCACCCAGTTCTGCTGCATAGGAAGTAGATTGATAGAAACCCAGGGGATACGAAACGGTAAATCCGTTACGACCATTATTTAGGAAGATCTCATTTTGGTCGGTCCAATGCCTACCATTGGCCACCACGACATCGAGTAGTCCATCACCATTTACATCTCCGGCTGTGATACCTGCGGTGCGTTTTTCCTCCGTTCCGAAGGAATAGATATTTCCATTCGGATTTCTGAAGAGATCGGTTTGACCTAATACGGAGCAAACGGTGCAAGAAAGGAGAACAAACAACAAGGTTTTCATATTTAATTTACTGAAATTAGGTTTATGTAAAAGGAAAAGAAAAATACGGTTTTTATTGGGCTTTTTCTTTAATGAGCTCCACCACTTCGGGATTGAGCAGCGTGGAAATATCCCCGAGATTTTCGGCGTCACCTCCGGCAATCTTCCTAAGGATACGCCTCATGATCTTCCCACTCCGGGTTTTGGGAAGGCCAGGAGTAAACTGGATCTTGTCCAGTTTGGCAATAGGACCAATACGTTCTGTGATCAATTGGTTGATCTCTTTTCGGAGATTGTCCTGATCCCTGCTTTCACCTACTTCCTTCAGTATCACATATCCGTATAGGGCATTTCCTTTTACATCGTGAGGGAAGCCAACAATCGCACTTTCGGCCACGGCAGGATGTTCGTTAATGGCATCTTCGATAGGTGCTGTTCCTAAATTGTGTCCGGAGACAATGATCACATCATCTACCCGGCCAGTAATTCGGTAATAACCGGTATTATCTCGCAATGCGCCATCTCCGGTGAAATATTTGTTTTCAAAAGCACTAAAATAGGTGTCTTTATAGCGCTGGTGATTGCCCCAAATGGTTCGCGCCATGGAGGGCCAGGGGAATTTGATACACAATCGTCCGTTGGTCATATTCCCATCTAATTCGTCCCCTTGCTCATCCATTAAACAGGGCTGAATACCTGGGAGCGGTAAGGTGGCAAAGGTAGGGATGGTAGGTGTGGCAAATGGAATGGGAGAGATCAAAATGCCTCCGGTCTCCGTTTGCCACCAGGTATCCACAATAGGGCTTTCTCCTTTTCCGATATTGTCGTTATACCAATGCCAGGCTTCCTCATTTATGGGTTCCCCCACGGTGCCTAAAACTTTCAGAGAAGAGAGGTCGTAGTTTTCAACATAGCTCAAGTTCTCCTTGGCGAGGGCACGAATGGCGGTAGGTGCCGTATAAAATTGGGTAATTTTATGCTTTTCCACAATTTGCCAGAATCGGCCCCAATCGGGATGGGTAGGAATTCCTTCAAACATAACCGTAGTCGCCCCATTGGCTAAAGGGCCATAGACAATATAGCTATGCCCGGTGATCCATCCAATATCCGCTGTGCACCAGTAGATATCTTCTTCAGTATATTGAAAGACATTCTTAAAGGTATAGGCGGTGTAGACCATATATCCGGCGGTGCTATGCACCATCCCCTTGGGCATTCCTGTCGATCCGGAGGTGTAGAGAATAAATAGGGGATCTTCGGCATCCATAATTTCGGCAACGCAATCTTTGTAGGCCGCATCCAGCAGCGGCTGAAGCCAATGATCTCGACCTGCTTTCATGGTAACTTCTGAATGAATTCGTTTTACCACCAAAACATTTTCCACACAGTCACAGCTTTCCAAAGCTTCATCCACGATGCCTTTGAGGTCGATGGTTTTATTTCCTCGGAAGGAACCATCGCTCGTGATGACCATCTTGCATTCGCTATCATTGATTCGAGTGGAAAGTGCGGTGGCACTAAAACCAGCAAAAACCACAGAATGAATGGCTCCAATACGGGCACAGGCCAATACCGAGATAGCCAGTTCCGGGATCATGGGGAGATAGATACAAACGCGATCGCCTTTTCCCACTCCCATATCCTTCAGTACATTGGCAAATTCGCAAACACGAGCATGTAACTGCTTGTAGCTAATATGCTGAGGTGCTTCATTTGGGTCGTTGGGTTCGAACAGGATGGCGGTCTTGTTCCCTCGTGTCTGCAAGTGACGATCCAGGCAATTTTCGGTAATATTGAGCTTCGCTCCCTGAAACCATTTAACCTCGGGTTTGGTGAAATCCCAATCCAATACTTGGTTCCATGGTTTTCTCCAAACAAAATGTTCTCGAGCGATTTCTTCCCAAAAGACTTCGGGGCTATCTACACTTTTTCGATATACTTGGAAATATTCTTCAAGGCTTTTGATATGGTATTGGCTCATGGATGTGATTGTTCAGTATTTGGTGACAACTAAAATAATGAAGATTATTGAGTTTTATTGGCGGTCTCTTCAAGTTTATTGAGGGAATAACCACATAGAATCAACACAAAACCCAATAGCGGAATACTGAGAGTAACTATAAAGGTGGTGAAAAAGAAATTTCGGCCACTAAAGTTAAAGAAGTAGACAAGGAATAAACCCAGCAGGAAGATTAATAGACCTCCAAATACGGGTCGTTTCCATGAGAGTAAGGTAAGTAACAATAGGCTTAACCACGGGAGCACATTGGGAAGATTTTTCCATAGACCCAAATCTTCACTCCCTGAAAAAACGGCAAAAGCGGTAGTGGCAATACCAACGATCAAAAGGATGATCCAGGCGATGGTTTTTAGCAGTCGTATTTGAGTTTCACTTTGCATGGTCACCTAAATAGTATATAAATAACTTAAAACCAATGCTGTGGAAAAATGACAAAGGTCATATCAAACTTTTTCATATACTAAAGATCCAATTTCATGAGATAATCCCGCTGTGGTTCGTCTCCCAGTACAAAGGGATGTATTCCGTCTCTATAGAATCCATTTCGTTCATAAAATGCAATGGCCTTTTCATTTTGATCCCAGACCCCCAGCCAAATCGATTTTAATGCTTTGATCTTACCTACTTCAATGGCTTTGGATAACAGGGCCACTCCATACCCCTTGCCATGGTGCTGATGGGTTACATAAATACGTTCAATTTCCAAGGTGTCCTGGAAGTGGGATTCGGTCTGAGCTTCGCCTTCATTCAATTTAAGATAGCCCACCACCTCGTCTTCTAGGGTAGCCATAAAGTATTGGATATCCGGGTTTTCCAGTTCTTTTTTAATCCTTGGGATATTGAAATATTGCTCCACATAGGAGCGCATATTTTCGGGAGTATTATAGGCGGCGTAGGTGGCAATGAAGGTGGTGGCCGCCAGAGAACGTAGCATTTCTGCCTGATGGGGTTCTACCTTTTTTATACGTATTTCAGGAAAAGACATTTAAGCGATCAGTATTCTTCTAATTCCTTTAAACATATTGCGCTCCAGAATGTCGAAATGCCCATCGGACTGGAAAAGGGCTTGCAATTCATTCAACAACTGTTCTTTTTCGGAAGCGCCATATCCCAATTGGTTCGCAGCCATTCTGATCTTTTCAACACTTTGGTAATCGTTATCCTCCTTCCATTCGGCATGCATTTTCGTGTAGCAGTCCTGAGAAATTTTGGATTGAATAAGCTGGACCTCTTCCGAAGATTCCCGGAAATTGGCATGAGCACCGTATATAAGTAAATACGCCTTAAGGTCTTCTGCGGACCAGTGGGTCGAGTTGGGTTGCATAGACGTTGAATTAGTGTTCTTATAAAGGTACTTAATTTTGTAGTAAACCGTTCTTTGACTTAAGCTGTATTTTAAATGTTACCCCTTGAGTACAAGTTGCTCTAATAAATCTCCCACAAAATAAGAGACAGAAGCGGCTATGGCGCCCAATAGCAAGGTTTCCAACACTCCTTTCCAAATGGAAGTTTCGGTAACGTATGTCTTAAAGATTCCCACGATGATGAAACCCACCGCTGTTAGGCAGGAAGCAATTAAAAAGAGGTTGCCGCTGATAGGCCAAAAGAAATCCCAGACATAAGTTAGCAGCGGAATGAGACCAATAAGAATGAAAGCCATATAGGTAACCGCACCCATTTTAAAGGGCGATTTGGTCTCTTCCACCATCTGCAGTTCTTCCTTCATCATCACATCCACCCAACGATCGCGATCTGCGGTAATTACGGCGACCACCTGTTCCAATAATTCGCCTTCAAAACCTTTTTCACGGTAAATTTCCCGAATTTCTTCGGTTTCCACATCGGGAAGATGGTCCACCTCCCAATACTCTACCTGTTTGTGTTTTTGATAATTGTCCTTTTCCGATTTGGAGGAGAGGTAGGCCCCTACAGACATCGCAAAGCCGTCGGCCAATAAATTGGCAAATCCTAAGACAATGATAATGGCACTATCCAGTCCTGCTCCCACGGCGCCAGCCACTACGGCAAAGGTAGTCACACAGCCGTCGATCCCGCCATAAACGAATTCTCCCAAATAGGCTTCATACTTCGCAAGGAAACCCTTGGAGCCATGGAGTTGGTCTTCGTTGTGAGAGTGGTTGGTCATTACATATATACAGAATTAGACCAATTGTTTTTTGAACTTTCCTTTGCTTTTTCGCAATCGAACGGCCACCACCTTGTATTCAGGACACATGGCCTCCGAATCGTGAATGTCGCCGGTAAGATTATTGATCATGATCTCCGGGAAATGGAAGGTGGTGCTCAAAATACCTTTCTTGACCTCATCGGTAATTCGGGCACGAACATCCACTTTTCCACGGGGAGACTCTAGGCACACATAGTCGCCTTCGTTGATGAGATTCTCCGCGGCATCTTCAGGATGGATCATCAAATAATCGTCTGTGAGTAATTTCTCGTTGGCCGTTCTTCGTGTCATAGCACCACAATTATAGTGTTCCAATTCGCGATTCGTGGTTAAAATATAGGGATACTCCTTTGCATGTTCGGTGAGTTCTTTCGTTTCCTCCCAGGGATTGAATTCGAAGTAACCCTTGCCTCGCTTAAATTCTGTTTTGTGTAGGATTTGTGTATCCGTACCATCTTTGGCTACAGGCCATTGAAGTCCGTTTATGCCCAGTCGGTCCCAGGAAATCCCGGCAAAGAAAGGCACAATTTGAGAGATCTCTTCCAGCATACCATCCGGGGTGTAATCTGGCTGTGCATAACCCATTCGATTCATGATATCCACAATGATCTGTCCGTCTGGTTTGGTTCCTTCCAAGGGTTCTACCACTTGTCGTACCGCCTGCACTCTTCGTTCCCCATTGGTAAACGTTCCGCTTTTTTCCAGGAAGGAGGCTCCTGGAAGGATGACATCAGCATATTTGGCCGTTTCGGTCATAAAGAGTTCCTGTACAATAACCAAATCTGTTGCTTCCAAGGCTCTGATTACCTTTTGCGTATTAGGGTCTGTTTGCACCACATCTTCTCCAATAATCCAAAGTGCTTTTAAGTTGCCTTGCAGAGCGGCATCAAACATTTCAGGAATCTTAAACCCAATATGCTTCGGAACGGTAACCCCGTAAAATTCGTTATACATTTTATTGACCTCATCATTGGTAACATCCAGGTACCCTGCACCCTGGTGAGGTTGTACGCCCATATCCGCACTTCCCTGTACATTGTTTTGACCGCGTAAGGGATTCACCCCTACACCTCGTCTGCCAATATTCCCTGTAAGTAGGGCAAGATCGGCAATCTGCATGACCGTAAAGGTACCCTGAGAATGCTCCGTAACTCCTAATCCGTGAAAAGACATGGCGTTTGGAGCCGTTGCATAGGCAATGGCTGCTGCCCGCACCTCATTTCGGTCTACGCCGGATACAGATTCCAATTTGTCGATATCGATATTGAGAATTTCTTTTTTGTAGGCTTCATACCCTTCGGTTCTGCTTTCAATAAAGCGGGTGTCCACCAGGTCTTCCGTAATAATATAATACATCATCATGTTGAGCACCGCCACATTGGTTCCGGGACGCAAGGCTAAATGATGGGTAGCATATTTTGCGATCTCTGTTCTTCTGGGATCGATCACAATGGAAACATGATCCGATTTCATAGCGAACTGTTTCAGCTTGGCGCCGGTTACAGGATGAGCATCGGTTGGATTGGCACCAATCACCATAATACAGTTGGTGTCTTTGAGATCGTCTATGGAATTGGTCGCGGCTCCTGTTCCGAAGGTACGTTGCATCCCCAAAGCCGTGGGAGAGTGGCATACGCGTGCACAACCATCAATATTGTTGGTTCGGATCACAGCTCTGAAAAACTTCTGCATGAGATAGTTCTCCTCGTTGGTACAACGCGAAGAAGAGATCCCTGCTAGGGCATCCGGTCCAAATTCGTCTTTATACGCTGTAAACTTTGATGTAATATAATCGTAGACTTCGTCCCAACTCACCTCTTCGAAAACTCCATTGCGTTTGATCATTGGCGACTGTAATCGCTCGGGATGATCGTAAAATTTGAAGGCAAAGCGTCCTTTTAAACAGGTATGCCCCTGGTTCACCTCTGCATCGTAAGGTGCCGTAATGCTCAAAATTTCACCATTGTTGGTGGCAATCTCTAGATTACAACCTACCCCACAGTAGGTACAGATGGTTCGGGTGGTATCTGTGGCAGCTATGGCCTTGGATTGAAAAACATCGGAAATCGCCGAGGTAGGACACGCCTGGGAACAGGCACCGCAACTCACACAATCGGAATCCATAAAGGACTGGTCCAATCCCTTTATAATATGCGAATCGAAACCTCTTCCTGCCATACTTAGTACGAACTCACCCTGCACCTCATCGCAGGCTCTCACGCAACGATAGCAATTAATGCACTTGGAAAGGTCCGAAGTCATATACGGATGACTCAAGTCCTTCAATTTATACAAATGGTTTTCGCCTTCAGGGTAGCGAACTTCCCTAATTCCTACCTGTGCTGCAACGGTCTGTAGTTCGCAATTTCCATTCACTTCACAGGTAAGGCAGTCCAAAGGATGGTCTGTTAGGACCAGTTCGATGATATTCTTCCGAAGGGCTTTCACCGCCTCCGTGCTTGTATAGATATATTGGCCTTCTGTTACGGGACTATGGCAAGATGCCATGGTTTTTAATGGGCCGTTTTCTTCCAGCGCCACTTCCACACTGCATACCCTGCAAGACCCAAAAGGATCTAAATTGGGAGCATCGCACAAGGTAGGAACCAGGTTCTTTTCCTTGTACCTTCGTATAAAGGAAAGCATGGTTTCTCCTTCTTCAATTTCGAATGGCTGATTGTCTATATATGCCGTTTTCATCCTTTTTTGAGTTTAGTTGAAGTATGCTTTTAGTTCGTCATCGAAATACTGCAATGCATTTCGTACCGGTAAGGGGATTCCTCCTCCATGCGCACATAACGAGCCTTCTTCCAAAGTAGTAAGGAGGTCGTTGAATAGTTTTCGGTCTATCTTATAATCTGAAGTCAACGCTTTGGTCGATAACTCCTGTCCGCGTTTTGTTCCCAAGCGGCAAGGGAAGCATTTTCCACAGCTTTCGTAGGCAGCAAAATCGAACAGGTGTTCGATGAACTTCAGAATAGGAAATTCTTCGGGAACGCAAATAATAGAGGCATGTCCTAGCAGGAAACCTTCTTTGGAAAAAGATTCAAAGTCGATGGTGAGATCGTCAATTTTTGAAACGGGAACCAGACCACCCAAAGGGCCACCTATTTGAAGTGCCTTTACCGGAGTCTTGAATCCACCGCCTAGTTCATGAATCACTTTAGAAAGCGATGTTCCCATTTCCACTTCATAGAGACCAGGATGATGGAAGAATCCGTCCAATGATAACAATTTCGTGCCTGAAGAACGCTCGGTTCCTATGTCTTTCCAGGCTTTTCCTCCCTGGGAGATAATAAAATGTAAAGCGGCCAGGGTTTCTACATTATTGACTACCGTAGGTTTGTTGAACAGTCCTTTTTGGGCAGGATAGGGAGGACGCACCCTAACTTCAGGACGTTGTCCTTCGATGGAATTGATCAGGGCGGTTTCCTCTCCACAGATATAAGAGCCTTGTGCCTGTATGATCTTGAATTCGAAATCGAAACCGCTATCACAAATGTTTTTTCCAATGAGGCCTTCCTTCCGAAGCGCATCAATGGCATCCTGAACGATTTCAACAGATTCCGGATACTCAGCGCGGATGTAAAGAATTCCATAGCTCGCATGGGTTACATACCCCGAAATCAACATCCCGAATAAAACAGAGTGCGGCTGCTCTTCGAGTAAATAACGATCCGAATAGGCCCCTGGATCTCCTTCATCGGCATTGCAAATAATGAACTTGGTTTCGTTTTCCACCTTTCTACAAAATTCCAATTTCAAGCCCATTGGAAAACCTGCACCACCACGACCACGTACATTGGAAATTTTGATTTCCTCCAGCACCTCAGCCGAGTCTTTTTTCAAAGCCGCTTTGAAAGGTTCATAATAGGACTGGATATGAGTAAAAGGAGTAGTTAAAATAGATTTCCCGGAATGTCCTACTTTATACGAGTCCTGATTGAGATCATTTTCCGATTGTATAATTTGATTCAATGCACCTAAAGCGGTTCCGGAATAGTTCTTCCCATTGTAGTGAAAAGCATGATTTTCATGACAGCGCCCCAGGCAGGTCATATGGCCTATTTCGTCTGCCTCGAAATGGTCTTTTAAGGTGTCGATAACGCCCTCCTGAGTGCCTGCACAAAGGCAGGCTGTGCCGTTACAGACATATACTTTTTTGCCTTTATTTTCCGGTTTTAAAAAGTCGTAGAAACTGGCGGTGCCAAAAGTATTGGCCTTTCCAATGAGAAATTCTTCCGCTAATTGGGCCATTTCTTCGTCATTGGGAGCCCCCGTGGGTTGTGCTAGCTTTCCCATTTTGTCGAAGAGGCTTTCGGATACCCCTTTTCTACCTAGTAATTCGCTTAAGTTATCTGACATATATTTTTTTTAGCCCGCCTTAGTTCCGAAGTCTTCCTTATGTTGGTGAGTAGTTCGGTGCGGATTAGCATAACAAGTCGCTCTGTGTTCTCTACAAAAACCAAACAGAGTGATGCCCAGTTCTTTGGCATAGTCTACCGCCAGAGAGGAGGGGGCAGACACGGCCGCGAGAAACGGCATTTTCGCTTTAAAACATTTGATGATGATCTCATAGGAAACACGCCCGCTCACCGTCATAATCTTTGCCTGGTCCAAAGCGTTCATAAGAATGAGCTTGCCAATGACCTTGTCCACAGCATTGTGTCTTCCAATATCTTCCATGGTGCAGAGCATTTCTCCTTCCAGGGTAAAGGCTGCCGCAGCATGGGTCCCTCCGGATTGGTTGAAATCGAACTGTTTGGTATTCATTTTTTCAAATAAACCATGGATAGCACCCAGGTCTAGTTTTTCTGTATCGTCGATGGTCTTTCCCATGAAGGAAAGGTCTCCAAGCTCCGTTCTTCCGCAGATCCCGCAAGAAGAAACAGATAGGAGACTTCGGCTGTTCGTATAGCCCTCGTCCAATTGGTCTTCCGGAATGTTAAGGTCTACGATGCTTACGATCCCATCTTCATTCTCATTCTTTAAAATGATATCCGGGATAAAGCTGACATCCTTAATGATTCCTTCGGAGTGCAATAAACCACGAACCAAACTCATATCGTCCCCCGGGGTCCGCATGGACACCGTGAAAGGCTTGTTGTTGATATTTATTTGAAGGGCTTCTTCTACCGTAAGCGAGTCCACGGTTTTATGTACCTCACCTTGCCGATATTTCTTGCCTTCGTAGTTTCTAATTGCCATAACAGCAGTTTTTTAACACTATCTATACAAATTTAACGGAAAAAGTGGCTCAAACCTGTTAAAACAAGCCTGAAATATTGCCTTCATTATCAATGGAAATATTTTCTGAAGCCGGATGTCCGGGGAGTCCTGGCATGCGCATCATGTCTCCGGTAATGGGCACCAGGAAGCCTGCTCCAGCTGCAATTTCTATCTCCCGAATGGTAATAGTAAAGTCTTTGGGACGCCCAATTAATTTGGGATCATCCGAAAGGGATTTTTGGGTTTTGGCGATACAAACGGGAAGTTGTTCCAGGCCTAAGGCGGCAATGGTACGTAAGTTCTTCTTGGCCTTAGCCGAATATTCCACGTTTTTGGCGCCATATATCTTGGTGGCTATGGTTTCGATCTTGCTCTGTACATCGCTGTTCCAGTTGTACATGGGGGTAAAATTGGAACTACCTTCTTCTACCACTTCAACCACATGTTTTGCCAATTCCAGGGCACCTTCACCCCCCTTGGCCCAGACTTCGGCCAGGGCAACCCGAATACCGTTACGATTGGCAAATTCTTGGATGACTGCGATTTCTTCATCACTATCGGACACAAAACGGTTGATTGCTATGACAGGTGTTAACTGGAATTGTTGTACGTTCTCCAAGTGCTTTTCCAGATTGGGAAGTCCTTTTTTCAGGGCTTCCACATTAGGTTCGGTGAGAGATTTGAGGTCGGCTCCCCCGTGATATTTGAGGGCGCGAATGGTGGTAGTTAACACCACAGCTTTGGGTGCCAGGTTGGCACTTTGGCATTTGATATCCAAAAACTTCTCGGCGCCCAGGTCGGCACCAAAACCGGCTTCGGTTACGGTGTAATCTGCCAGGGACATTCCGGTTCTTGTGGCAATAACGGAGTTGGTTCCCTGGGCAATATTGGCAAAAGGCCCACCATGGATAATGGCCGGATTCCCTTCGATGGTTTGCACCAGGTTAGGTTTTACAGCGTCCTTCAAAAGAGCGGCCATGGCACCTTCTACTTTGAGGTCTCTCGCATAAATGGGCTCTTTTTTGAACGTATATCCAATGAAAATACTGCCCAGGCGTTTTTTAAGGTCTTCCATGTCGTCTGCCAGGCATAGAATGGCCATGATCTCCGAGGCCGCTGTAATATCGAAGCCAGTTTCTCGTGGTACTCCCGAAGTGGGGCCACCCAGTCCTACAATGATGTTCCTAAGGGCGCGATCGTTCATGTCCATCACTCGTTTCCAGCTAACCGTCCTTGCGTCGATGCCTAAGGAGTTGGTTTTACTCTGAATATTATTGTCCACAACAGCCGATAGTAAATTATGCGCTTTTTCTATGGCGGAGAAATCTCCTGTAAAATGCAGATTGATGTCTTCCATGGGAAGTACCTGGGAGTGTCCTCCCCCGGTGGCTCCTCCTTTGATTCCGAAGACTGGCCCCAAAGACGGTTCTCTCAACACCACCACGGTTTGTTTCCCCAGTTTGTTCAGCCCTTCAGAGAGGCCAATAGACATGGTTGTTTTTCCTTCTCCGGCAGGTGTGGGAGAAATGGCGGTGACAAGAATCAAATTGCTTTGTGCCGCCTTGTCTTTGTCGATGATGGAATGTGGTAGTTTTGCCTTGTATTTGCCATACATTTCGATGGAATCGGCATCCAGCCCTAATTTTTGTGCTATAGTGCTTATGTGCTGAAGCTTCACTTGCTTCGCAATGTCCAGGTCGCTCATAGATTGATTAGTTTTTCTACTATAATATTAACCAAATTATTTTGAATTGGAATGGGAACTGTTGATAAATAGGAGATTAAGATGTCCTTTTCTAGGAATAAATAAACGTTTTTAAGCGTTTACAAACGACTATAAACGATAGTAAGCACTTCACAACCGATTAGGGTGTATAGGCCGTGGTATGTTTGCAGTGTTGGATCAAGGAGGTCCAATAGTATTAACTGTTTAACATTAAAATAAATTAGTATGAACGCACTTAGAAACAAAGTACAGTTGATTGGAAGATTAGGGCAAGACCCGGAAATTGTAAACTTCGATAACGGAGGGAGAATTGCAAAGTTCTCCATGGCCACAGACGATAGTTACAAGGACAAAGAAGGGAACAAAGTAGAACGTGCCTACTGGCACAACGTTGTCGTACGCGGCGGTTTGGTAAACGTAGTAGAAAACTATGTAAGCAAAGGTCAGGAAGTGGCCATTGAAGGCAAGTTGACCAACCGCTCCTATGAGGACAGCGACGGAAATAAACGATACTTCACCGAAGTATTGTGCAACGAATTGCTACTACTGGGGAGTAAGTAGCAATATTTTGAGGGAGAAAAAAAGCCGTAGCGATTTGCTGCGGCTTTTTTGATGCTATCCTATCAACATCAATATAAGACTGATGCCTTCAGGGATAGTTGCTACTGTATTCCTCCTCAAAAATACAGTGGCTATTTTCTTTGTATCTTATTTATGTATCGGTATCACAAAACTAGTGTACTACGAGTCTTTGATATGTGTAATATGTAACAATGATTAACGAAAATGTAACATATCGAACACAAATATAGAACCGGACCTATTAACTATCCAGAGTTAAATCACCCAAATTATATAGGAAAAATCCGGTATCAATACATCCCATAAAAAACCCCGCATTATGCGGGGTCAAGTGCATACCTTGAAAGGCAATTATTTAACAGTCAAGGTATACTGAGGAGTTTTGTTCAACGGACAGAAATAGGTATACGTCCCCTTGGTGAGATGTACCGTTTTGGAACTTTCGGTCTTTCCTTCGGCTACCACTTTGGTTACATAGGCCTCCTGAATATGATTTTCAGGATTGGAGGCATCTGCTCCCGCTTTTACCAATACAAAACCAACATCGGTTCCGGCGTTGTTGTTTGTAATGTTAAAGACATAGGCTCCCTCTTTCAGGGTTACTTCCTTTTGGGTGAATTGTCCCTTGGTTTGTTCCAGGGTTACTTCCTGAACCTTGTCCTTCATCATTTTATCCTGTGCCTGGGCAGAGAAGGTGAAGGTTACGGCTAATACGATTAATGCAATTACTTTTTTCATTGTTTTGAGTTTTATGATGATTAAATATGGATTATGCTACTACGGTTTCCAGGGGTTGTGCCTGTGGGAAATCCACGGGAACCTGAGTAGTTTTATGCAAATAGTTTGAAATGGTCTTGTCTCCCACCAATACGATGGTATCCACCAAGGATCCTTTAGTGTATCCGGCATTGAAGAAATTCTCAATGACTTCGTTGCTAGCGGCACCTCGGTTTTCTGTAAGATTTCTAGCCAAGCGGGCCAATGCATCCAATTTGTTATCAAAGGAAGCGTGTCCGGCTCTCAATTCCAGGATTTGTGCGTCTGTAAATCCGTTCATTTTTCCAATAGCTGTGTGGGCAGATAAACAATACAAACATTCGTTTACCTCACTCACCGCGAGATTCACTACTTCTTTTTCCTTGCTACTCAATGAGGTTTTAGCATTGGATAGGTTTAAATAGTTTTGCAAGGCCGTATCGCTATAGGCGTAAGTGGCAAATAAATTGGGAACAAAGCCAATGGCTTTTTCCAATTGGTCGAAAATAGCCTGGTTGGTCTCGTTTACCTGATCTCTTGTGGGTACATTAAATGTGTTCATAGTTTTCTTTTTTATATCTGAAGATTTTCTTCAGGAGTTGTTATAATGGTTTGATAAAATATTACTTGACAAAGATCTGCTCTTTCTCGAAGGAGGAACAGACTGGTTTTTCCCGAATACATGTCGATTATTCCTTCGAAACAAATGGTTTCTCAGCATCGCAGTAGTAATCGTGTAGACTCTTATGCGAACAGTGGGTTTTAGGGCTAATGGTTTGTAGCACTTTTTTCCCTCTTCGGAAAATGTCTATTAGATTGAAAATAGATATGATTTTGGTGTTCATTATTGTACATGTTTTAATTAACAGTACAAAGATGCGGCACAAAGACTATGAAAGAAATGAAGGTTCTTCCCTGATGGTTGTCGATAATTCCCTAAACGAGAACTTCGGTTTTATTTTTAAACTGGGAGGGAGACATCCCTGTTTCTTTTTTGAATACCCTGCTCAAGTGGGAAGCGTCATCAAAGCCAATTTCGTAGGCAATTTCCTTGGCTGTTTTATCTGTGTATAACAGCATGCGTTTGGCCTCCAAAATGATTCTTTGATGAATGATCTTTAACGGACTCTGATTCAATTTCCCAAAGCTGTTGGACAGGGTTTTGGGCGATTTAAATAGTTTGTCGGCATAAAAACTCACCGAATGCTCTTCTCTGAAATGGGTTTCTACCAATAGATTGAAATTCCGCAATAAGTCTAGTTTCCGTCCTTGCATGGCCATTCCTTCATCCCGGGCCTTAAGCAGTCGAGTGGTCTTGATAATGAAACGAGCAATGAGGATGCGGAGCATTTCTGCCTGGATATTGTCATTGTTTTCTTCAATCTCTTCCAAAATCACCTCATGCAATAATTGAAACTTGGTTTGCTCATTTTGATCCAGTGCAACCACAGGGATGTGTTGATTTCCAAAAAATAATAGCCCTACACAACTCACTTCCTTGTCATGATCCTTGATGCAGTAGAACTCTCGGTTGAATTGATATACTCTTAAGGTTGAACCTTCTAAAAACTGAAGCGTTTGATCTGTGGTCAATGAAAGGATGTGATGCGGTTCCAGTGTTAACGGGACTCCGTCTACAGTAACTTGCGCAGCCTTATCCTGTGTCCAAATAAAGGTGAAGAGACCCATCCGTGTTGGGTTTCGATAACTTTTCAGGAGTTCCTCATCTCCTATTTTGAAAAGGGCATTCGTGGTAAATTCTGAAAACGATTTGATCATGATAATAAGTTCGTGAAAGCCCTGGAACCTTACATTATCATGCCATGTGGATATTTAAAAAGTAGTCGCCTCGCAAATTAAATTTGGAAGTAATCCGGATTTTATGGCATATTTGCAACCATGAAAAACAGAATAGTACATAATGAACCTACATGGCTGAGCATTCAGTCATCCTATCGCGCCATGAAAGATTTTGGATGCGATACAGGGGCGTTATGTAGTTATTTTTGAATATGATTTGAACTAAATTCCATATAAAACTACGAGCGCCTAAGAAATTAGGCGCTTTTTTTATCACATTTTTTAAGGCATTATGAGATTGTAATTAGGACATAAAAAATTTCCATTTGGACGATAAGCAACAGAGAGACAACCGTTTGCAAATACCGCCAAAGATCTGCAAAAAGCGGACAGGGGTCTCCTATATCTAAAATTAACTTAACTATCTGATAATCAATAAAATAAATTCAAAATTTTATTTGGAATTTAAAAAATAGTGTTCATCTTTGCACCCTCCTTCGCACATCGATTCGTACTTCGAAGGGCACCGCCTGGATATAGACGGTTTGAATAGAATTATAAACTAAACACAAGAAGCTATGCAAGTACATCTGTATATAGATTTTAGAAAAGGAAGTGAATTTTCCTTTGGCAAGCAGCTTCGCGATTGTACATAGAATAAAAACATCCTCTATGAGAAAATCCGAAGCGCAGCCTACCGTTTCGGATTTTTTTATACCCTGATAAGGGCCACCTAATTTCCGTTGCGGTTTAACAGAGAGTTTTCAGAATTAGAAATTCTGAAAAGAAATTAAATAAACAAAAACGGAATGGAAACAAATACACATAACATTTATTTGTTCAAGGCTTTGGACGCTTATCCGTTCAATTTGGAAGAGACGATCGAGTCTTTGAACTATGCCTTGTCTTACGATCCTAACGATGCACAGGCATTATTGCTGATGGCACGATTGTACGCCTTCCAGCTAAAGGATTATGAAAGTGCGAAACATTATTTCGAGGCGGCTATGACGGCTCAGATGGAAATGACCCAACTCTATCCGGACTATGTGTTCACTTTATTGTTGAACGAGGATTATCCGGAAGCACAACGTTTGCTGGAATATGCGACGCAACTCAAGGGAACCGATAAGGCCGTGTTGCAATTGCTTCAAGGACAACTCTATGAAGGAATCTTTGAATACAAGAGGGCTGTTACATCCCTAAAGGAAGCCAGAAAACTGGCAAAGAACAATCATTTTATGGGATTTGTCAAACAGGAAATAGAGCGCGTTAAGGGCAAGCTTCCAAAGAAGAACAAAAAGAAAAGTAAAAAGGCTAAGAACAACAAAAGAAAGGAGAAGAAGAAAAACCGCTCCCGTAGAAAATAGGGGCGGTTTTTTACAAAACTCAAACTTCAGGCACCAAATTACAAAAAAGACTTTGGTCATTTTGGAATTTGACTTTTGAGATTTGGATGTTAATGAAGTATCGTAGCTCAAAGGCTAGAGCACCCGGTTGTCTCCCGGGCGGGTACGGGTTCGAGTCCCGTCGATACTGCTATGCCTCCGACGAGTCTCATCACCGACGAACTCTTTAGAGTGAGAGGATGATGCAAGACGAGAGGAAGGCAATGGAGCGGGATGAGAAGTCTATCCTGAGCCTGTCGAAGGGAGTCTCCGCCCGTACCGAGCGGTACGTTCGGGCGGGCCGTCGATACTACAAAAAATACCCCTTTAGCTTAAAAGGAAGAGCTATGGTAGGGCCGAGCGTGAAGAAATTGTCCAGTGGACAATTTTAGCGAAGGAGCCAGCTGGCGCGATGGCAGGCTAAGGTGCTTCCAAATTGGGGTACAACAATGAGGTATGGTGCAATTGGTTAGCGCACCGGACTTTTAATCCGGGGGGTTTGGGCTCAAGTCCAATGCCTCAACGAAGGGCTTATGGTGTAATGGATAGCATGCCTGGCTTCGAACCAGGAGGTAAGGGTTCGACTCCTTTTAAGCCTACAAATTGACCTGTGGTGTAACGGTAGCATGCGAGACTTTGAATCTCGAAGTGTTGGTTCAAATCCAGCCAGGTTAACATATGGTGTCTATGGTGTAATGGTTAGCACGTAAGATTTTGGTGCTGATGGGTTTAGGTTCGACTCCTAATAGACACACCAAGGGGAACAGTAGCAAAGCAGGTCTATGCGACAGGTTGAAGTTCTGTAGATATAAGTTCGAGTCTTATCTGTTCCACATCAAGCAGGTCCTGTTGCGTGTCTCTGAATGGCACCATTGTATGAAGCGCTTCCATGTGTATGGCGTTTTCATATCCAACTTGACTTGGAGGTTTGATCATCATCCAAAAATGATCGCCAATCGTTACGCAGGTTCGAATCCTGCCTCGCTTTTGCGAGTGGCCGAGTGGAAAGGCACCAGATTTAGGCTCTGGCAACGATGGTAGGTGTCACCGGTTCGAATCCGGTCAATAGCGACATGGTTATTGTAGCTCAGTTGGTTAGAGCACTACACTGTTAATGTAGAATGTGGACTCATAATCCACCAACAAAAGAAGGCTAACTTTTAAAAATGCCCACCAGCCGGTCACGCTGTAAAATTGACAAAACAAGGGAAGACGTGTCTGTTGAAACCGCCGTGAGGTGAAGACAAGTCTTGAGCACACTTTGAAACCTACCTTCGAGTTTATGGAAGGTGATGGCTTTTCTTTAGCAAAGGGTTTGGTAAGGATTTTCGATCTTTCGGAATAACTTCCCGCTCTCTTTTCTTCGGAGAACCCATCGTTAGAAGTAGGAACCAGGGGATGTTTCCGTGGGTGACGGATGACATGGCTTTCTTTGTTTTACACTGAAATGATGCGTTAAGGATTGAATGAAGTACCATGTACTCATGAAAGCCTGACCCTCTGAAGCTATGGCGAAAGAGGGGAACGCCCAATTTATACACCGAAGTTTCAACGAAGGTGTTAAATAAACTTCGGGAGGGTCCTGAAGTGGATAATACTACCGTTACCGGTATTATCGATTATGTTGAATTTGCCTACTACAGGTAGGTATTAAAACTTGAAGAATGAAACGAGTTAGAATTAATGCTGGAAAAGCAGGTTTGGTTTTCAAGAATGGAAACTATAAACGTGTATTGACCGAAGGTGTTTACTGGTTGAAATGGGGAGAAAGCGTTATAAAATACGACCTTTCTCAAGCTTTCAACGGTAGCACAGTAGCTTTTGAATTGTTGCAACGCGACGAAACACTGGCAGCGATGTGGCACGTGATCGATGTATTGGATAACGAGCTGGTGATCGCATACAAAAATGGAAAGTACAGTCAGATATTGACTGCCGGACGCTATGTATTCTGGAAAGGGATCGTGGACTATTCGTTCACCAAAGTAGACCTGAACAAGATCTACATTACGGAAAAGATCGACAAGTCCTTGTTCGCAAAGTACGAATTGAACAAGTACGTCCGCATGTTCGAAGTGGCGGCATATGAAAAGGCTGTGTTGCTGGTAGATGATGTATATACAAAGACCCTTACAGGGGGTATGTACCGCTTCTGGAGAAACGACACGACCATCAAGATTGCAAAGGCAGATATGCGTCAATTGCAGCTGGAAGTAGCGGGTCAGGAATTATTGACCAAGGACAAGGCTGCCATCCGTATCAACTTTTACGCACAGTATAAGGTAATCGATGTGGAAAAGGCCTTGTTGGATAACAAGGACTACGGAAAGCAATTGTATGTTGTTATGCAGTTGGCATTGCGTACCTATGTGGGAACTTATACTTTGGATGAGCTTTTGGAAAACAAGGCTCAGATTGCGAAGTCTGTTTTTGAGGACACAAAAACAGCCGCGGCGAAGTTGGGTGTAACCGTTTTGGATTGCGGTATCCGGGATGTGATCCTTACTGGGGAAATGAAGGACATCATGAACCAGGTTTTGATCGCGCAAAAAAAGGCGCAGGCCAATGTAATTACGAGACGTGAAGAAACAGCTTCGACACGAAGCTTGTTGAACACCGCCAAGTTGATGGAAGAAAATGAGATGCTCTACAAATTGAAAGAAATGGAATATGTGGAGAAGATCGCCGAGAAGATTGGTGAGATCTCTGTCACCGGAAACGGAGGTATGGTGAAACAGTTGAAGGAAATATTTGCTGTGAGCAAATAGCCTTGACGGGAGGTGAATATGCCGGAGGATACATTCTTCCGGCTTTTTTATACCATAAAAAAACCACCGAGAATAGGCGCACACTCGATGGTTTTACTTCACAACAACTAATTAAACAAGTAGGTCAAAACATAAAAGGTATATGTGTTTATGAATTATGAGAAATCTAATTATATACTTTTTGTCTTAATGGTTCGTTAAACTCATAAAGAGCTCATAACTTTCTGAACGTAAAAATATAGATGCTATTGGCACAATTAAGAAGGGAATGAGAAAAATATGATAATTTAAATGACAATGCCATTGATTAAATAACTAATTTCGAATTAACAAACTAACTAACCCATGAGATTCAATTTTTTATTTTCTCTCTTTCTTCTCATATTTTCATTTCCATTATTTAGTCAACAAGAAGATACCGATGAGACTCAAGATGCCATTAACGCCTTAAAGTCTGAATTGGCCGATCCGAACCTCGCGACCCGAACTCGTGTGGAAAAACTACATGAACTGGGACAATTATTTTTTGATAAGCCGGATAGCACCGTTTTTTATTTGAACAGATCGTTGGGGTTAAGTAAATCTATAAATGATAGCGTCCTTATTTCAGACACCTATATCAATTTGGGAATGGTGGATATTTTTAGGGATGACTACAGTAATACTATTAAGTTAGTCGATACTGCCGTACAATTTTTGAACGAACGAAACAATGCGCATTTCCTGAATCTGGGCGTGGCAAGAACCCTCCAAGGGATAGCCTATAACAATATGGAACAGATGGATCTGGCTTTTGAGAACATTCTGGAAGCCAATCGATTTTTAACACAGGCACCGGTAGACGATGCCTCTCAAAATTATCTGGTACAAAATTATAGCGACCTCTCGTTGATATACTTCAATATTGAAGAGTATGATAACTCCATTCAGAGTGCGAAAAAAGCACTGGAAAGAGCGAAATCACTGGGTGCTGTGCATCATATGGCCGACATCTATAATACCCTGGCTTCTACCTATATGGAGAAAAAGGAATATGCATTGGCCGAGGTTTATCTGGATAGTTCTGCAAGCATGTTCAAACAAATGGAATTCACCCCGGGATTGGTGAGAGTGTTTAGCGAAAAGGGGCAGGTGTTACTTCGGAAGGAAAAATACAATGGAGCGAAAGAAGAATTTCTGGAAGCGCTCTCGCTTGCTAAGGAGATTGATAACCCTCACTTTTTCACATCCATATACCTCGATCTCAGTGAGGCTTATTTTAAGAATGATGAGGTCTACAGATCCAAGGCCTATCTGGATTCTGCTCAGATTTCAGGAAAGACTATCGATATCCCCATGTTCAACAATGCCATTGCCCTGACCAAGTCTAAAATATTGAGAAAGGAAAGGAATTATGCGGAGGCCATTGCCATTCTCAAGGAAAACATTGCCAACATGCAATCGCTCAATTTGAGAGAATCCCAAAGGGATACCTACAAGGAATTGTCCGAATTGTACAAGGAAAATGGAGATGCGGCGGCGAGTTTAATGTACTTTGAGCGATACACTCAGCTAAAGGATAGTCTCAAAGATGATCTACAAAATGGAAAGCTCAATGTCCTGAGAGTGGAACATAATTACAATCAGGTGGTTTCCGATTTGGAAAAAACTGAAACCGAGTTGGAATTGGCCAGTGAAGCTCAAAAACGTATCCTGCATCGAAATTATTTCCTAGGGGGATTGGCGGCGCTTATCATTCTCTTCTCGTTGTTCATGTACTTTAGACAGCGCAAATTAAGCTCGGTAAGAAGGGCCGTGCTGGAGTCTAAACAAGAGGTGTTGAGAGTGAAACAACAGGCATTAGACAATGAAGTGCGTTTTAAGAATAAGCAGATCACGGATTTTGCGATTCACATTTCTGAAAAGAATGACCTTTTGGAAAAGATCAAGGGAAGGTTGAAGAGTATCAAAGTCACGAACGATACCTACAAGGAGATTGTAAACGATACCATGCACTTTATCAATAGTGATATTGAACAGAACAAGGAAAAGATACAACTCTACAAGCAGGTAAATGAGACCAACGATTCGTTTCGGGCGAAGATTGAACAATTGTATACCAATCTATCTGAAAAAGAAAAGAAGGTAGCGACGATGTTACGTTTGGGACAGACTTCCAAGCAGATTGCCTTGCAGTTAAATATTAGTGCTGCCAGTGTGGATAATTACCGCTATACGCTTAGAAAAAAGATGAACATCCCCAAGGGTGAATCCTTAAAGATGTTCATACAAAATATTTAGCATTAAGCTAGGTCAAGCAATTTTTTTCCAACAACAAGGTAAACTTACGTCAATAGAGCCTTTTCCGGAAACTTTATGAGATACTTGTGAGAATTAAAAATAGATCTCTTGCGCCATTCTATAGGTATTGGCGTGGGCTTCTATGATCAATTTGATATCTGGAGAGTAGCCACCTCCCATGCTTACCTGAACCGGAATTTGATGGTCTTTGCAACTTTGAAGTACATAACGGTCGCGCTCTTTGCAGCCCTGTGGCGTGCAGGCCAATCGGCCCAATTTATCGGTAGCCACAATGTCCACACCACTTAAATAAAAGATAAAATCCGGTTGTTGTTCTTTGATCAACTTGGGAAGAGTGGCCTTTAGTATTTCTAAATACTCGGAGTCTTCGGTTCCGTCTTTCAATGCAATATCCAGGTCGCTTTTTTCCTTTCTGAAAGGATAATTACTGGCTCCGTGCATAGAAAAGGTAAATACTGAAGGATCCTTTGCGAAAATTTCCGCGGTACCATTGCCCTGGTGCACGTCCAGATCGACGATGAGTACCTTTTTTGCCAGCCCTTGGGATTGTAGATGCCTGGCCCCAATAGCTTGATCATTGAACAGACAAAAAGCCTCCCCATGACCTGTATAGGCGTGATGGGTTCCGCCCGCAATGTTCATAGCGATGCCGTTGTTCATGGCGTGTTCCGTTCCTCTAATCGTTCCTTGTGTAATGAGGTATTCTCTTTCCACCAACTTTTCGGAAAGAGGAAAGCCAATTTTACGTACTGCCCGTTTGTCGAGGGTGAGATTGCGCAGATCCTCTATGTAGTCTTGTGTATGCACCGCCAGCAAGCTCTCATCTTTGGGCCAGCCCGGTTCGAAGAAGTTTTCTTCGGTGCAGGTACCTTCATGTAGCAACTGCCTGTGGAGTAATTCGTATTTGGACATGGGAAAACGATGTCCGAGCGGTAGATTATGTTTAAAAATAGGATGGTATGCTATTTTTAGCATGATTAGTTTATGGTGGCGCCATTATTTACGCCACTTTCATCTGGATTTACAAACACTAATTTTCCATCCGGCGTTTCGGTCATTAAGATCATTCCTTCACTTTCCACCCCCCTCAAAGCGCGGGGAGCCAGATTTACCAATACCGTTACTTTTTTTCCAACGACTTCCTCGGCGGCAAAACTTTCAGCAATACCGGACACAATCGTCCTTACATCGATCCCGGTATCCACTTTCAGCACCAATAATTTTTTGGCTTTAGGCATCTTTTCAGCCTCTATGATCGTACCCACTCTCATATCGAGTTTAGTGAAATCGTCGAAAGTAATCGTTTCCTTTTGAGGTTCGACAGTCGCATTCATAGCATCGTTCGCTTTTTTGCTGGCTTCCAGTTTGTCCAGCTGTTGTTGTATTTGTTGGTCTTCTATCTTACTGAAAAGCAATTCGCTTTTTCCAATAGTGTGTCCGGTGGGCAGAAGGGCTTCCTTGGAGGAGATGTCATTCCAGCCAAGCAAGGTCTCGACCGGAGCCTGTCCTGAGCTTGTCGAAGGGCTCGACCTGACATTAAGGATCTCTTTTAATTTTTCTGAAGTAAACGGCAAGAAGGGTTCGCTCAACACCGCCAGGGCCGAAGCAATTTGCAGGGCAATATACATCACGGTTTTGGTCCGCTCTTCGTCCGTCTTTATCGTTTTCCAGGGCTCTTCATCGGCCAGATATTTATTTCCTAATCGCGCTACATTCATCAATTCCTGTTGCGCTTCACGAAAACGGTAGCGTTCAATGGAGCTTGCTATCACATTGGGATAAGCTTTTAGGTGATCTAAGGTCTGCTGGTCGACTTCAGAGAACGCACCGGGTTGAGGGACTATACCGTCGTAATATTTTTGTGTTAGTACAGCGACACGGTTGATAAAATTTCCGAAAATAGCTACCAATTCACTGTTATTTCGGGTTTGGAAGTCTGCCCAGGTAAAGTCGTTGTCTTTGGTTTCCGGTGCATTAGCGGTTAAGACATACCTCAACACATCCTGTTGTCCGGGGAATTCTTCCAGGTATTCATGGAGCCATACCGCCCAATTCTTACTGGTGGAGATCTTATTTCCTTCCAGGTTTAGGAATTCGTTGGCCGGGACATTATCAGGGAGTATATAACTGCCTTCCGCCTTCAGCATAGATGGGAAGATAATACAGTGAAATACGATATTGTCTTTGCCTATAAAGTGCAGGAGCTTGGTATCTTCGTCTTTCCAATACGGCTCCCAGTTTTTACCTTCTCTGGCTGCCCACTCTTTGGTAGCAGAGATATAACCAATGGGCGCATCGAACCAAACGTAGAGTACTTTTCCTTCGGCGCCCTCTACAGGAACAGGAATTCCCCAATCCAGATCTCGGGTTACGGCTCTGGGTCTTAATCCGTCATCGATCCAGGACTTGCATTGTCCATAGACATTTGTTTTCCAGTCTTTTTTGTGGCCCTTGACAATCCATTCCTTCAACCACCCTTGGTATTGATCTAAGGGAAGAAACCAGTGCTTAGTTTCCTTCAGCGTTGGAACGGCTCCGGTAATGGCACTTTTTGGGTTGATAAGGTCTGTTGCATTGTGGGAAGTTCCACAGTTCTCACACTGATCCCCATAACTTTCTTCATTTCCACATTTGGGACAAGTACCTATGACGAAACGGTCTGCCAGGAATTGGTTGGCTTCCGCATCGTAGAGTTGTTGGGTAACTTCCTCGGAGAACTTCCCATCGTCATAGAGCTTTCTGAAGAATTCCGAAGCAGTTTCATGATGTATTTGTGCGGAGGTTCGGGAGTAATTATCGAATGAGATACCAAAATCTTCAAAGGCAGTTTTTATAACGGCATGGTACTTATCCACCACTTGTTGAGGGGTTATCCCTTCTTTCTTTGCCTTTAATGTAATAGGAACACCGTGCTCATCACTTCCACATACAAAGGCAACGTCTTTCCCTTGCATACGCTGAAAACGAGCATATATATCGGCTGGGACATAAACTCCCGCCAAATGGCCAATATGAACGGGGCCATTGGTATAGGGTAAGGCTGCGGTGATGGTATATCTTTTCGGATCTTGGCTCATGGTATGATTGAGTTGCATTTAGTTTGGATAAGCAGCTGCAAAAATAGCGAAATAAAGCCCTTCATTCCAATAGATAGGAAAAAAGAAATCCCCCTTGAAAGGGGGGACTTAGGGGATGTTTATCTAGTTATAAAGGATATTATTGAATCATAATGGATTTACTGTAATTCTGTCCTCCCGTTGTGATCCTGTAGATATACTGTCCAAAACTAAGACGCGTATTTACCGCGGCTTTTACATCTACCTTATGCTGGCCAGGAAAGAGCATTTCATTTTTGAGTGTTGCCATTTCCCTTCCCAGAAGGTCATACAGTTTGATCGTAACATGGGCGGTTACTGGCATTTGTAACTCCACATACGTTTTGTCGGCCTGATAGGTGGGACGATGCACTAAACGGGTAACGTTACTAAAGTCTGTAAGTCCGAGGGGCTCACAATTAAATCCTAGATCAAGCGTTTCGTAGGATTGCCCGAGTAAAATAAGGTCTAATACCGTTGGGTCCAAACAAAACCAATTGGTAAGCACCGAACTATACACATCTCGGAAATCTGCCGTGGGAATGAGATTATCATTTTGGTCCCACTCACTCAGGTCCGGATGTTCTCCCACAAGCCCACTGCCTTGCAAACCAGGGCCGAAGAGCATTACAGGAGAGGCAGAACCGTGGTCCGTACCTTCAGAACCGTTTTCGAAAGGACGGCGTCCAAACTCGGAAATGGTCATGGAGAGTACATTATCATCTGCTCCGGTGGCAGCCAGATCGTCATAAAAACTCTTCATGGAGTTGGCTACATCTTCCAGGATTGTTCTGTGTTGGTCTACCTGATTGGCGTGAGTGTCGAAACCATCCAGGGTTACCATATATACTTTAGAGCCTAAGCCTCCTTTGATAAGACGGGCTACGATGGCCAATTGCCGGGCCAGTTGTGCTTCGGCATAATTAGCATCGTTACTGGCGCTTAGATAAGCATCATTGATCACAGAGGCATACTGGAACGTAGTATTTGTGGTAGAGCGCATAAATAATAACTTATCCCCGTAGACGCAATCCGGTAAATCTGTGACATCATGGAAGGTGCCATTTTCGGCTACCGCGGCCAGTTGGTCGGGGTTTGCCACGGCAAAGGCGTAATTATTGTCGTTTCCTTCAAAAACGAGATTTCCAATACTTCCAATTTGTACTGCGGGTGGAATATCGGGTGGGTTGATCAAATAATCCGGGTAGAGATCTTCAAAATAGCGCCCCCACCATCCGGTCGCTTCAAAATTAATGGCATCTGCAGACGCCCAAATATCTGAACTTCGGAAGTGGGAAAGATTTTGGTCCGGGTATCCCACACCATGTACTATCTTCATTTTTCCGTCGCCCCATATAGATTCCAGGCCAGGAGCCATATAATCGGGAATACCGAATTCACTGTTCAGCATCATCAAGTCACCTTGCTGGTGCCTGATCGTGGGTCGTAAACTCTGGTAGGTACCATAGTCGTAGACGGGAACCACGGTATTGAGACCGTCGTTTCCACCTTTCAGTCTTATGATGACCATGATACGGTCATTTTCACTTTCGGCCAGGGCTACGGAAAGCGGTGATGGTTTGGAGGCAGAAACTGAACTCGCCCCCAACATCATACTACCGGCACCTGCCAATCCCAACGCCTGTATAAAGGATCGTCGGTTCCATTGGCTGTGTTCCTGGTCGTGGACATGCTTTTCTTCCTTTTTGGAAGTCTTTTTATTTGGAATTGGGTGATGATTATTACACATAGCGATTTATTTAAGTTGAAATTCGGGCATGCGGGCGATATGGCCCAATAATAACAGACATTGATAGGGTGCTTCGGACCAACTAAGGTTCCAGGTACCATCGTCATAATAATTCTGGGGAACATCCCATTTAAATACGTCTGTCGCCGTATCGTAATCGGTTATCGTGTGTAAGGTTTTCGGCACAAAGTGATCGATCATCACCTGCGTTATAAAATAGGGATCGTTACTGTCGTTAGACAAGTCTCTGGCCAGGTCTACGAGGGTAAACTCAAAACCATTATTAAATAGATATCCAACATAGAGTTCTATCAATTGCCAACGTCCCGTAAGCGTGGAGCTATTGATCCAGGTCTCATCTCTTTGCCAACCGGATACATCCGGCGGATCGAAGATTTCTTGTCCCATGAGTCCTGCATAATAGAGGAAGGCATCCATAAGATCGTCGTTATAAAAAAAGGTACCTTCATTTACAAAGCTGAAAATAACATCGAAGGGACTTTTTATTACCACCCCAATGGCGCGTTCATCGAAGAAATGTTCACTTTTAAAAAGTTGTTTCAGCACAGGCACCAACTCCCAATTACTGGAAATGAGGGTTTGAGCCAGGGGTTCGATGATCTCCATTTCAATGACGGCATCGATACTGGGACTTACAAAGAATTTATAGAGCTTAGCACAAATGTATTGGGCCGCTTCGTTACTTCGTTGCGCAAATATAATGTCTATTACATCGTCATAATCCCAGTTCCCTTCCTGACCAAAGATGGTCTTGAGGCCATCGTCGAAAGTGCTGGAGTCGAAGTAAATATCTCCTCCAAACTCGGTCCAATGGTTATAACCGGTCAGGGCTCTGGACGTCTCGGTAATGTCGTCCTGGGTATAATTATTTCCTTCACCCAAGGTAAAGAGTTCGTATAATTCGCGGGCATAGTTCTCATTAGGACTGAATTCGGTATTTTCAAAACCGTTGAGATACAGCAGCATAAAATTGTCTTTCCCCACAGCTCTCACGAAGTCCTGATAGTTACCCAGAGCATGGGTTTGCATCATATTGTAATACTGGAACATATACGGGGAATAGAAAACTGTCTCCAATTCGGTGACAAAGTGATTCATCCAGAAAAAGGCCAAACGACCTCTAAGGTTTTCCTGAATAATATCGTTTCCGGACTGAATGCGCCAATCGAATATGTATTGAGGGTTATCATTGTCGAAGTCGGCGAAATCGCTGTAGGCGTAATAGCCCCAGAAAGGGGCGGCCGTTGGAGGTAAACTTGCGGCTGTATCCACTAGCGAATCGATAAAATCGCCAGGATCTTGGGCCAGGGCATTATCTATCTCCAAAATGGAGGCGCTAAAACCGAGTCGGCGATATACGTGCTTCACTTTACTTGTGTCCCAGGGGTTTCCACCGGAGGGTACATAAGGAGCTAGCGTTGCTGTATTACATGAGGGGTTGATTGCTATTTCCATAGGCAATGGGGTTTTGGGGTTAACAATTTTGTTTTAAATATACTGAAAGTGAACCTTTTAACACTTATATCACAAAATTTTAACAGATTCGTATATCTTTATTCATAAACTAAGACGAATCATTGAGAATTATGGTTACACCTCCATCTTTACAACCTGGTGATACAGTGGGAATTGCAGCGACCGCACGGAAGATTACGAAAGCAGAGCTTCAACCCGCTCTGGATTTGTTAACCCAGTGGGGCCTGGTTGCTGTTTTAGGGCACACCATTGGTGCAGAAGCCCATCAATTTGCAGGGGATGACACCTTGAGAACACAGGATTTCCAGGCCATGTTGGACAATCCCAATATCAAAGCTATCTGGTGTGCACGTGGAGGCTATGGAACCGTGCGGATGCTCGATGGATTAGATTTCACCCTTTTTAAGCAACACCCAAAATGGATCGTGGGATACAGTGATATTACGGTCTTGCACAGTCATATTCACACGTTAGGAATTGAAACTTTACATGCTCAGATGCCTTTGGAGGTAGACAAAAAGACCCTTTCCACACGAGAGAGCATTTATGAGACCCTTTTTGGAAGAAAAGGGGATATTTTAATGGAAAAGAAGCATTCACTCAACCGAAATGGAACCGCGAATGGGCTTCTGGTAGGGGGAAATTTGTCTGTTTTATACTCTCTTTGTGGAAGTTCATCCGCCTTGAATACGGCAGGAAAGGTGCTTTTTCTGGAGGATCTGGACGAATATCTCTATCATATAGACCGAATGATGCAAAACCTAAAACGAAATGGAATGTTAGAAAATCTGGCGGGATTGGTGATAGGTGGCATGACCCAAATGCATGACAATTCCATTCCCTTTGGGCAGAATGCCGAGGAAATTATACGAGCCGCTGTGGAAGGCTATGAATATCCGGTCTGTTTTAATTTTCCTGCAGGTCATACCCGCGACAACAGGGCGCTTGTCCTGGGAAGGCAAGTGGAGCTCATGGTATCCCATGATCAGGTTACCCTCAGGTTTTAACCTTCTACAATCCTGTAATTCATGAATTCCCAGATACATCTTATTTTTTGGACAGCCACATTGCCCGGCTTTTTGTAAGTTGAAGAAGATACAAAAAGCCGTGGCAGAACATAACGAACTTGGAAAATTAGGAGAAGAACTGGCCGTTGGCTATTTGCTAGATAAAGGATACACTATTTTAGAGCGGAATTATACCTTTCAGAAAGCCGAGATCGACATCATTGCCCAAAAGAGCCCGTCCACCATAGTTATCGTTGAGGTAAAAACTAGAAACAGTTCCTTTTTTGGAGATCCGCAAAGTTTTGTGACTCCAGCCAAGATCAAATTGTTGGTTAAGGCGGCCAATGAGTATATCCTTTCCAATGATCTTATGGTCGAGGCGCGCTTTGATATTATCGCTGTGCTCAAGAATAGTGTCGACGAGCAATTGGAGCATTTTGAGAATGCGTTTTATCATTTTTAACGTACGTATGTACCCAAGGGAACTGTTATTTCCATAAATGGAATTATTTTAGCCTTTAATTAAATGAAGCCCATGCGCCCTGCACACATTGTTCTTTACTTGTCGTTTTTTGTTACAACTTCGTGTACCGATACCTATAAACATACGGCGCCTGAGATTGTTTACAACTTGAACCTTATTGATTCCATTGGGACACGTTATCATCAATTAAATCGATTTAACGGAACTATTTTAGTCTCCAAAGTAGACTCCATCTTTTTTAGTAAGTCTTATGGCCTGGCAGACTACGAGAATGAGATACCATTCACGGATCGTACGGCTTTCAAGGTGGGAACCCTCTCAGAGATAGCCATTGGCAATATCTTGCAAGAATCCATTGATAAAGGTAGGATTCACCCCGATAGTACATTGCAACATTATCTTAAAGGAGTTAAGGGAGGCTATACCATTGCCCAACTTATGGACCATACATCCGGACTGCCTGAGTTATCCTATTTCAAATCTGAAGTATTTATGAAGGATAGCCCAATTATTGCAATGGCCAACAAAGCAAAAAGTGAAGGAATCGCAGATAGTGTGCCAAGCCAATTGAACTATGCCTTGCTAGCCTTGATGTTGCAAGAGATTTACGATCAACCTTTCGAGGCAATTGCCAATGAATACCTAACTACATCAGGTCTGTACCAATCCTATTTTGGGCGGGACCGAATGCCATTGGCGGTAGGGTATGAAGGCTATTCCAACTACAGGGGAAATGGTCTGGAATTGAAGAAGGTTGAGCTACCGGATTCAACAAGCTTTTTGAATAGTATGGGTTTAAAAACTACTCCTGCAGACTTATATCACCTATTATTGGCTTCTCCGGACCAGAGAAAAGATGGGTTTCTGGAAAATGATGGATTTAGTTATAGTGTCTATAAGAATGCAAAGTCTAAGCTTGGGATCATCGTTCTGAGCAACTACAGGCACCCAATTTCGGATGAGATCACGGATAATATCCTGGCCATTATGAATAACGAACCCTATCACCTTCCCTTAGCCCGTTCTGTCGTGAAAGTCCCGGATGTTGTTCTTAGAGCCTATAGCGGGAAATATAAATTGAACGAATACGTAAGTTTCGATGTAGAAGAAGAGGAGGGAGATCTATACGTACGGTTACATGGAAACAGAACCAAATTATTTCCTCAATCTCGTAATCAATTTTTTATGAACGATAGGGATGCTGCGATGCGATTTTTGTCAGGACCCAACAACGGTATTACCGGAGTGGAATTGCTCAATGGATTCCTGCAAGGAGAGGTAGCAAAGAAAATAGAATAACAGAAGAGATTCATGACATGTTAAAAGAGCCTTTGCCATTCTTTAGTTTTTTAGACATTGTGTTATTCCTTGGAGTAAGTCAAGGTCTGTTTCTGGCGATATCATTGCAATTACTTCACAACAAGAATAAAAGTGCCAATAGGGTCCTGTCCCTGCTTCTTTTTATTGCTTCTCTCTTACTCTTTGGGCGCGTTCTGGCGTTTCGGCCCGAAATTTTAACCTTGGGGAGATTTGGGATACTGGCAGATGCTACCATCTTTATTTTTGGACCCTTATTTTATACCTATGTGAGGCGACTGTTATTTTCGGAGATTCCGGCTTTTCGTTTGAAATGGATACACTACCTGCCTTTGGGACTCAATATTCTTTATTTTATAGTGATGCTCACTGTTCCAAAGGCCACTTTCGTGGATTGGGTGCGATCCGGAAAGCTGAATTGGTCCTATTTCATAGTGGAACTTATGGGCTTATGTTCGTTTTCATATTATATCTGGAGCGGAGCTATTCTTTGGAAGAATTACTCAGGGCGAGAGAAGAAGGAGTTTTCCTTTTCACAGGGCATCCGAATTTTTGTATTGCTTTTACTAGGGACATTGACATTGTTAACCTTACTCTGGTGGATAAGTTTTGTTAGTCTTTACGGTTTCAGAAAATATCACAGATTTGTCAACTACAACACCATGTGGATCGTAACCCCTGTGTTCATCTATGTTATTGGTTATTTTAGTTTGAGGCAACCGGAAATATTCAGATTGAAGCCCACAGCAGAACGACCCAAGGGGAAGGATAGGCTGGATCCTTCCGAAATACAACAATTACAGAAGCGCCTTCATTTTTTTATGCAGGAAGAACAAGTTTTTACGCAACAGGACCTCACGTTAAATGCTCTTTCGGAAAAAATGAATACAACACCTAATAATTTGTCATGGCTGTTAAATCAGGTGTATCAACAGCGATTTTACGATTATGTAAATAGTTTTCGGATGAGGGCTTTTCTGAAGAAAATTGATAACGGCGAGCACAAAAGAGTTACCTTATTTGCATTGGCATTGGAATCTGGTTTCAATTCCAAAACAACGTTCAATAAGGTCTTTAAGGCTGAAACCGGGTTAACACCTACTCAGTACATTAAACAACAAAATGTGGCCTAGTAGGTACGTATGTACCCAAAGGGGCGAAACCTAGCCATTGGTCTCATACTTTCGAATAGAATTTAAAATTTGAAAATATGAAGACAACACTTTTATGCATAGCACATCTACTCACTTATTCTCTGCTGCTTGGCCAGACAGTAACTACGATAACGGAAGGCGCGTTTAGCGATGGTCTCGCCATTGATGACCAGGGTAATCTGTATGGTTCGGATTTTGGAGGGGATAGTGTCTATAAATATGACATCAACGGAGATGTAACCGTTTTTAAAAATGGATTTGTGAGTCCAAACGGAATTGCTTTAGATCCCCAGGGCAACATTTACATTTGTGATCACTTTGGCAATACACTTTATAAATATGATTCGGAAGGCGTAGAGCTAGCGACATTTTCTGAGGTGATAACGCCCGCAGGAATCCAGAATATACCTGGGACTAATGATATGATCATCGTGGGCTATAGTTCTAACACCGTTAATATCCTCGATAATGATGACGGCTCCATAACAGAATTGGTTTCAGAGGGTCTGTTGAATGGACCTGCGGGAATTGCCTTCGTAAATGATCAAATCTTTATTGCCAATTTCCTGGATAGAAAAGTGTTGCGTTTGGACGGTCAAACCCTTGTTGAAATAGCGCAGTTACCAGCGGGTGCCAGTCAGACCAACTTTCTTGGATTTCTCACCAGTTTTGGGGGACAACTTTATGCTACTCAAATTGGAGAAGGGAAGATCTACAGGATCGATCCGGTATCCGGCGATTTTGAGGTATTTGCGGGCAGTGTTACGGGCAATAATGATGGCCCACTGGAAACAGCTACCTTCAATAGGCCAAATGGTATTTTAGGGGATGAAGCCAATAACAGGATCTATGTTTCGGATGCCGGGAGTAAAAATCTTCGGATCATTGAAGGTATTTCGTTGGGTTTGGAGAATCGGGAAGACCCTTCCCTGGGTGTGGTTTTGACCCCAAATCCCGGTCGTGACGAGGTACGTCTTATTTCAGATGAAACCATCATAGAGGTATGGGTCTACAATGCACTGATGAAGAAATTAACAGAAATTAAAGGTGATAACCTCACTCATATGGTAACGAATGGGTGGTCAACAGGCGCCTATTGGGTTAAAATGATTACCGAAGAAGGAAAATCGATAACGAAGAAAATACTCATACACTAATTTTTGGTTACATTATATGGAGATGAGTGTGGGCCCCATTTTTCGGGGCTTTTTTTATTTTACATCGTACGAATGTATACATTCATACATTTTTCTAATACGACGGTCTCCAGGGGGAGTCTGGATTTATAAATAAAGGCCAACTCCCCTTTTATCCTCGCTCCTTATCGCTTAATTTTATGATTCATTCATCCATATCCGGCGCTCAGTCGTTATCTATATGTCCGTTACCTTCCAATTGATCGATGTCATTATCTTTATTGGTATTTGCCAGGGGATCTTTCTATCGCTAACCTTGCAGCGCATTGCCAATAATAACAAAAAGGCCAACGCCATCCTTTCGCTCCTTATTATTATTTCGACGGTGATGCTTATCGGGAGATTTCTCATGGTACGCTTTTTCTCCTATTGGGTGTTTCAATGGAGTTTGCTGGTCGATGTGGTTATTTTTCTCTTTGGCCCCTTATTTTATTTGTATACGCAACGATTGCTGTTCAAGCAGGAGGAAACCCATACGTTTTCAAAGCTTCATTATCTGCCGGCCATACTGTTTTTTGTGATAGCGGTCTTCTATTGCTTCACCTATGAGACCACAACCTATTTCGAAATGTATAGACAGGGGAAACTCGATGTCCTTTTCGGTCTGACCCTTATCCTGGGGATGGTTTCCAACTTCTACTATTTGTTTCGGGCTTTTGGATTGCTTCGGAAGTTTAGGAAAGAGCAGCAAAATGCCTTTTCGTTTCGGCAGGGTCCTGTGAAGTATATCCACTTTTTCCTGCTGGCCATTTCCCTCATATTAGTGGCCTGGTTATTAGGTTATCTGAACGCTCAGTTCTTCGGAAGGGTGCTTCCCTTTATCGGATATGATGCTATTTGGGCAGCCATTCCGGTGTTTATCTATGTGATAGGTTACTTTAGCTTGAAACAGCCGGAACTCTTCAGAATTAGGTCAAAAAAGGAACCCACCAAACAAAAAAACCGATTGTCTCCTTCCGAAGCGGCCTTGCTTTCTGAGAAGTTGGATAGCTTAATGAGCCAAGACAAAATCTTTCTGCAAAGCGATCTCACGCTGGTGGACATTTCAGAAAAACTAAACACCTCAACCAATAATCTCTCCTGGTTGCTCAATCATAGCTATCAAACTACCTTCTACGATTTCATCAATAGCCATCGGATCAAGGAGTTCCTAAAAAAAGTAGCTAACAACGAGCATTTGCGGCATACCATTTTAGCGCTATCCATGGAGGTAGGCTTTAATTCCAAGTCTACTTTCAACAAAGCTTTTAAAAGTGAAATGAACGATACGCCCAGTAACTACATAAAAAAACATCGGGCCGCATAAGTTTTACGTCGTACTGTATCCAAACGGTCGATTTCCACCCTTTCTGAACCTAAGTTTACCCAAGAAACTTAAAATTCAGAATTATGAAAAAACTACATTACTTTCTAGCATTACTCATCATAACCCCTATGTATGCGCAAACGGTTTCCACCTGGCAAGACGGTACGCCAGACGACGGCATAGCCATAGACAGCAATGGGAATGTGTATGCTTCCAATTTTACAGGAGACACCGTTTTTAAATTCGATACAGATGGCAATGCCACGGCCTTCGTCAATGGATTGGATACCCCCAACGGACTCGCTTTCGACAGTACGGATCGGTTATATATCTGCGACTGGAATGCCAACAAAATCCTTCGGTATAACAGCAATGGTACGTTCGATAGTGAGATTACGATCACTGCCAACCCCTCCGGGATCATTAAGGCCTGGGACAATGACGATATGATCTATACGCGATTTACCGGAAATACCATCAATAGAATTACCCCGGAAGGTGTGATCACCGAAGTGTCCTCGGACCCCTTGCTTAACGGCCCGGTAGGACTGGCCTACGATGAAACCGGACGATTGTTTGTGGGGAATTATAACAACAGAGAAGTGTATGAGGTATTGAGCAATGGGGACCTGGTATATATTGCCACCGTAGGGGCCACCGGAAACCTGGGGTTCATTACCTACGGGCAAGGAGTGCTTTGGGGAACGGCCTTTGGAGAACATAAGATCTATACTATCCATCCGGAAGGAGTGGATGATACTACGGTCTATGCCGGGAGTACGGCAGGAAATACGGACGGAGCACTTTCTGAAGCTACCTTTACCCAACCCAATGGGATTTTGTTCGATCCGGATGGGACGACCCTATATATTACCGATTTCGGTTCCAAGAATTTAAGATTGATTAGTGATGTTACGTTGGGAACCCAAGATATTTCAGGCAAGGATTTCGGTCTCACCCTGCATCCTAATCCGTCGAAAGATACCCTTCATATCACTGCCAGGGTGCAGGAGGCAACTAATTATTCGATTGTGGTATATAACGCATTGGGAAATCAGGTTCACTCGGAGAAAGTAACTGCACAAGGGGCTATTTTGTCTGTGCAAGTGGATGTGAAAGCCTGGGCCAGTGGGGTCTATTGGGTAGAACTTTCTAACGGAAAAGTTACCGCTACGCAACAACTGTTGCGGTAGTTAGTTTTGAAGTGTGGCCGGAGGCTCTGGAGTCTCCGGTTTTTATTTTTTGGCCAAGATCTCCTGAAGGTCCTTCAATTGTTCGGGCTTTGCGATGATCTTCTTATCCTTGTCCAACACAAAGTAGGTAGGCGTTTGGGATACACTATAGCTATTTCCTATGGCATTTTCCCATTTACCCAAGCCCAATACGTGAGTAAATTCCGGATAACGATAGGTTTCATTTTTCCAATCATAGGGTTCGTCTTCCAAACCTATGGCAATCACCCTAAACGTATCTTCCGAGACATTTTGCACGCTTTTCTGAAGCTGTGGCAATTCTTTCAAACAGTGTGAGCAGGCACTGCTCCAGAATACCAGGATATAATTTTCGGCTCCTTCCATTTCGTGAAGGGACTGCTTCTCTTTCTTTTCATCTTCTTCGGTTTCCCATACAAAATCGGGTGCCTTAGAACCGATGGAGGTATTTTTAAATGTCTGCAAGTAATCTGCCAGAGGCTTGTCACCAGCCGTTTCAGCCAGTTTAATCAAATAGCTTTCGGCCAGGTAATTGGCTGCATCCACCCGGTCGTAGACCACCAACTTACCCCAAAGCTGATTCAATAAGCTCTTCTGATAGGTAAGGTCCATATCGTTCATATGGGCAATGATAGCATCCATTTGTTCATGCGAAGTGGGATCTTCCTGGGTCGAAAATTCTTCAACGAAGGCCAGGCATTTGTCCAGGATAAAACTGGATTGCTGCAGCACCGGGTTGGTTAGGTCTAATGGGACGAAATAGTCTCGTTTTCGGTTTTCCATATAATCTTCCAGAGGCTCGAAAGCCATGGGAATATACGGCTGAGAGGACTTAATGAATTGATGTGCCAACATCCCCTGAGAACGGGTTTTGGCCGTATGTTGTAATTGACGCTGCATTTCGAACAAGGCACTCAGATGTTCCTCGTTGGGCTTTTCCGTCCTGTATTCCTTTTGGATCTGGGTCATGGCCCCTTTCATGGTGGTATTGTATTCGGCCAGGAGCATATTCTCTTCCGAAGCGCTAAAACCAACCCCGTTTTCCACGGAAAAGGACAGTTCAATATCTTCCTTTCCGCTATAGATGAGATCGAAGTTCTTGTCTTCCTGCGGCGTACCATATACCATCTTGTAGACGCCGGGAGCTCGGGTAGAATCTATTTGCATTTCGAACTTCCCATCAACGACCTTGGCATCGGTTACATAGAGATATTGTGTGGGGGTAACATGATAGAGAATACACCAGGTGTATTGTTCTTTGGGCATAAACTCCCCTTTGATGGTATGTTGAGCGAGGAGCAGATTGGGGAGTACCAGAAAAAGAAAAAGTATTTTTTTAATCATAGTGCTGTAAATATACACAACTCTTGACAAAAGCTATGCCGAAATGAAAATGCGAAGATAGGATTTCGACAGCAGTCTAAGTTCTTTCTTTAAAGAGAAACCCAACCCATACATAGACCTGATGATGATAGAAGAAATAATATTAGAAACTCACAAAATATTACCCTATTTTTAATTGCCAGTACCTTCGATATGAAATTTAGTTTGAACCCAACCAGCATCCATAACATTCGATATGAGTTATTGCTCATTGCCTTGATGTTCATGATGTTCAATTCGCTTATTTTTCCTCCGGAGGTAGTACGTTTTGCCGTAGCACCTTTCGCAGCGGCTTTTACTTATTTGAGCGGAGCGTTGCTTTTTGCCAAGGATCCACCTCGCATAAGGTACCCATACTATATTTTTTTACTGTTCATCTATGCCGGAACCATCTATTTTGTGATCGAGGCGTTGCATACCGATTTCCGACAACGGAATGACATTGCGATCCTTCAAGGCTTGTATTTTTTATACTGGGTGATTTTGCTTTGGAAGCTTATATTAAAGATCTTTCGGTCCCAGCGGGTAAGCCTTAATATGATCTTTGCTTCAGTCAGTGGCTTTGTGGCACTTATCTTTATGGGAGCTACTTTGTTTGGGGTGATAGAACACTTTAATCCCAATTCCTTTCCGGGTATGGATATGTCCAATCCCAATATCTTCGACGAGTATATCTACTTTAGCTTTATCACACAATCTTCCATAGGTTTTGGGGAAATAACGCCCGGAAATCCGGTAGCCAAAAAAGGAGTAATCCTTATGGGAACTTTGGGACAATTTTATCTCATCATTCTGGTAGGACTTATTGTGAGTAAGTATGCTTCCAGTAATAAAGAAGCAGCCTAGTCTTTTGGGCGTTCCCTCCATAGCCTTTGGCGAAGGCGGGCCAGGCTTTCGGCTTAATCTTTTTTTGGACACTGAGGTACTCGAAGTGCCAAAAAAAGGATATCGCTTCAAATGCGCAGCATTCTCGACTTCTTATTCATCTAATATTAAATTAGGAGTAATCCTTAACGCATGTTCATTTTCTTTGCATGCCCAAAGAAAACGAACCAAAAGAAAGGGCACTTTTCCGAGGTATTTGCAAGCATAGCTTGCAACCGGTTCCAAAACTCCGCGTCGCTACGCTCCTGAATCTCGGAGCTTTTGTTCACCTATACTGGCGGAAAAGGATTTTCAAAGAACTTATTTTGAAGATAGTGAATTATTACAACAAGTAATTTTCTCCATATCCTAATTTAAAACATGTAGCATAAAGCATCCTTTGATTTAATGGATTTAGCAAGACTTCTTTTGCTCAAACATATCAAAGAACATAGAAAGACAGCAAACAAATAATAAATTGCTTACTGTCCTTCAGTTACTTATAGCTTGTTAAAAGGTCATGTCCTATTTTGGAACAATACTGGCTTTTAACGGCACAATAAAAGTATCTATGATTTGAAATCAATTTCGATTTTGGTGCCATCAGGTAAATCATAAATTTGCTTAGCTATTGAGGAATTAAATTCGATATTCTCTTCATAATCCTTAAGAATCATATTTTCAATGGAATAATCACCTCCCAATACAAAAGGATACTTAGGGGTGATTCTATGTCCATATGCCAACTGATAAACTTGATCCCTTGTCAGTTCCTTAACGAACGATATCCCTGTTAAATAATCTAAGTCTTCTTCCAGTTTGACCAGAAAATCTTTGAAATTTTGAGCAATCAATTCCATTTTAGCTGACTCTATGTTAAAGGAATAAACCTCATCATTTTTAAACGCAAACATATTTCCAAAAACATCCTCACCAAAGAAAAATAGTCCATTCACGATTTCACCATAACTCATCTTCAAAAGATCATTCATAAAACCAATATCATGGCTTTTGTTCTTTAAAGAAGACCCAAAAAAATGAAGTGAATTATTATAATAGAAGCCGCCGTTTGACAATTTAACATATTCTTCATATTCTAAATCATTACACAAGATATCTCCTGAAAAGTCATTTTCAGGCTCAAAGTCTAAAGTTCTATTTGCTAAAAGATTATTCATTTTTATTTATTTTTCCTATTATTATTTTTTGGTACAATTCTGACTTTAGTTCCATCCTGAACTCCTCTTAATTGATTCCCTATTGAACTACCTGCACCTCTATTATCAGAACTATTTATTAATCTGACACTAGCGGCTTCACCAGTATTTATAACGGCGGGAGGTGCTTCATCTCGATCTTTTCCTTTTTGAGTTTTTACTCCCTTAAGATTATTTCTTCGTCTTGATGAGGCTCCGGCTCTATCCACAACTCCTACATTGGATTTTCCAGATTTAATAGCATCCGCTAAATGCGCTGCTGATTCAGGATATTTTGCACCATCAATACTAATAGTTTTAATCTTAGCTTTTGGCTTCACCTTTGGCCCAATAAATGACGCCGCAGTAGCAGTAGCAACGAAACCAGTTGCTCCAATGGCTTGCATATCCCCTTGTCTAACTTTCGAGCCTAGCTCAGACAGAGCGGCAGCATCGCCTCTGTTATTTACGTTGAGCGTTGTCATTGCACCGGAAATATCTCCTTCCAAAGCTTGAGATACACCTTGAGCATCATTTTGTGCGGATTCTCGGGTATCAGTAGAAAAATCCGGTAAACTTTCAGTTCCAGCCTTCATCCATCCTACATATAATTGCGCTACACTATTTCCTTT
>JBCBDM010000004.1:0-47097 GCA_038529705.1 Bacteroidota bacterium | reverse complement strand
AGTTCCGATATGAGTTGGGTTTCGTTGGGCATTTTCTTTTTCAGATTGTTAAAGTTAAGCAAAAATTAGACACCCTCTCATCCAGGATCGAGAAGTGGGTGTATATAAAATTGAAAGTGCACGAAAAAACATTGAAATCAATTTAAAACAAACAAAATGAAAAAGTTAGTATTTATTTTTACGACCCTTCTAGTATTCAGCATGGCTCAAAATGCCACGGCACAAAAACAAAATATTGTAGACATCGCTGTAGGCAATGAAGATTTCTCAACTTTGGTAGCGGCTTTAAAAGCAGCCGATCTGGTAGGAGCGCTTCAGGGCGATGGACCTTTTACGGTATTTGCGCCCAAAAATGCGGCCTTTGCCAAGATAGATTCAGGTACGTTGAACTCTCTGCTTGAACCTAAAAACAAAAGTACACTTGCCGGAATTCTAACTTACCATGTAATTCCTGGAAAGTTAGCGGCTGGCGATGTGGTGAATGCATTGAAGAAAGGAAATGGTAAAACCGAAGTAACTACGTTGAATGGAGACAAATTAATGGTAGTTCAAAAGAAAGGTAAAATCTGGTTAAAAGACCAAAACGGCAACTATAGTGAGATTATCGCTACAGATGTCATGGCAAGCAATGGAGTGGTGCATGTGATTGATACGGTTGTCATGCCGAAGAAGGTTTAGTGAATTGCTTTGCTATGAAAAAGAGGCCTCCCGGAAACGGGAGGTTTTTTTATTCTTCAACGAGTTCGATAGTAACTTCCGTGACTCCGTCTATTCCCACTCTATACGTATAATTTCCTGCGGTCAATGGTGTTTCGCCCACATAATCAATAGGCTGAAAAACATAAGCCTCCCCGTTGGCCTGCAAGGAGATATACGCGTACCGATAGGCAAGATCAAAGGAGGTATAAGCCGATCTTTGTCCCGGAACCAAATTCTCAAAAGAAACATCTCCGGTGGAGGTATTTACGATAATGTCACTATAGGTGGATAGGCTAACATTTTCCAGCCGTATATTTACTCCATTCGAAGTGCTGTTGTCATCATCATTTCTACACGATGTGATGATGGTAGTAATAAGTACAAGAAGTAGAAGTTTTTTCATGATTCCTAGCTCATTGTCTTAAATATACTACAATTCATCTTCAGAAAGGACCACCAGGAAGTCATCTGCTTCCAAAATGATCATCTCATCTTTTTTCAAATTCAAGGTGACACCAAAATTGGCATCTCCATTCCTGCTCTCACTACCTTTTCTAATTCCTAAACATACTTCGTCTCTTTGGTCTGCCAGCTGGATAAGGTCGCCAAAGCTTGCTTCCAACGGAAAGGAATTGTGATAAAGAGTTGCCTGTTTTACGTAGATTTCGCTACCGTCTTCAGAAAAGATGTCTTCGTAGAACTTCAAAATAAGAGGTTCCTCGCTCAACTGGGCCAGGATCATGGTGATGAGTTTATTACTGATAATAAAGTCGTCAACATCTGCCTGAGTAATGATATCCTGATTTTCAGAATTCAAGACCTGAGTAATAATCTTGGTGTGTACTTCAGGGAGTTCGGATTTAATCTTCCGAAGTAATAAAAGTATGATAAGCGTATCTGAATCGATTTTATCGGGATGCTGTTCCTCCAGGTCCTGCGATAGAATTACGATATTATCATAGATAAACGGCTGGGCCACCTTTAAGTCGTTCATTTCAAACGGATTGGAATGGATCAGCTTTATTTCAAATTCGGGATATTTTGACTTAATTTCATCAATCCTCTTTTTTAGATCCTCATTGGGCTCATTGAAGTAGATATCGAATTTTGATCCTTCCAACAAGTAATCGGCAGACTCGTCGATAAAGACTTCGGCCACGCTGTGCCAGCCCAGTATCATGATGGATTTTTGTCCTTGTTCCAACTTCTTGTCAAGTAATTGGAGCCCTTTGGGTTCATAGATTCGATGTGGTTGAAAGTTAATAGTGGAGTCATCTTCCGCCAAAATTATAATCTGATCTTCTTCGTTCAGAATATAGTTTTTCCCGGGCCGCAATAGCATCCCATCCCTATCATTGTATACGCCCAGGGGAATACCATCTTTGAAATGAAAGGGGAGGTCCCCAAACGTAACACGGTTCCATGGAGCCTTGTAAAAATAGATCTCACACCCATCGAAGGATAGGATTTCGTTGTAAACCATTTCCAGACCACTGGTTAGGGAGGTTTGTACGAATAGTTTACCCATGATCTCCCAGGAATTTAGGGTGATGATGTTTTCATCTTGAAAATAGCTGATCAGGTTGCGCTTGTCTTCGTTAAAGATTTCTGCTACAATAGGTAATTCGTTGGTGCCTCCTTGAGAGGCTATAATGGCCATTATGGATTTAACGGATTGTACGTCGCTGTACTCTTTTTCTTTTTCAAACGCACTTTCAGAACAGTTGGCTAGCAATATCACAGACTTTGCCTGATCCACACTAACTCGTTTCAATTCATTAATATTGGCGTAGTCTCCGGTGGTCGTAATAACTCGAGTGGTTTTGGTATTCGGAATTCTCTTGGTAATGAGGTCATCCATCACTTCCTTATCTTCCTCGGAAAGAATTACCACCGCCGCATATTTTTCACTTTCATTGGCAATGATTAACTCTCTTACAATGTCGACCACACGCTCATTCCAACCCAGGATCAAAGTAAAGTCTTCCTCCAAAACACGTCCACGCCCTTTCCTGAAATCGTAGAAGACTTTCTCCAGGGAGGTGGTGATAAAGGCGATGAGCATAGAGAGAATGATCACTCCAATAATACCTGCCAGTATGGTAAAGATCTTGATTCCTCTGGGAGAGACATTGTCCTGGTTCATATTTCCCGGATCGGTCATTTGAAGCCAAATGAGCCAAATATCGTGGGCAAAACTATCGGTATAAGCTAGCTCGGGCCAAATGAGTCTTGCTATCCACCGAAGGAGGATCAATAGCAAGAAGAGGACCATAAAAACAACAAAGAGGCTTACAAATATGGAAGCCCCGCCTTTATTTAGATATTTTTCAAAACGGTAGTGTAACTTTTCTTTAAAAGTAGCCATGGTTAGTTTGGGTGTAGGTTGGTTTCGTCCTTTAAATATAGGAAAAATGTAAGAAGGGGGACGATGGAGCTCGGAAGTCGGAGATGGGACTGGGGAGTTCGAAGTTGAAGGCCAGAAGCAGGACGTAGGAAGTTGGGGCTTGAAGGAATAGCTTTTTGGCCTGAGCTTAAGAGTTAGATCTCAAGAATGTGAGCACTTTCTTTTTCTTAAACACGAATTGAACTTGTTCAAAGTCGCCTTTTTTGATTCTTTGCAATTGAGCTTTGCTTAGGTCGAAGCTTATCCGAGTCATATATCTGTTAGAAATGTTGGAATAGTCCGATTCAATTTCCTGAGTATCCGAGGGCAGGATAAAGTCGCCATTTTCCGAACTAAAGATCAAGGTGGCTCCTCTATAGGTTTTGATGTTCAGGCGGCTTAGTACCACGACTTCCAGAAATAGATAACCGTTGAGCTCCTGTTGGCCTATCCAGAGCTGTCCCTGACTGGATTGAGCGATCATTTCACCGTCAACCGCTTGTATTTTTTCTTCGGTAAAGGTGTCGACGTGAAGTCGTTCCATAGCTCTAATATTTCCGAAGGCTGCCAGCACCTTGTCCACGCTTTTAAGAATGCTCATAGGTAGTGTTTCTATGGCCGTGAAGGTAATCTAATTCATGCAATTCGCGTAAGGATTGTGAAATCAATTTTCGCTCTCATCGGGATCCTCCTTAACTTTCTTCTTTCCTTTGCGTTTTATCACATTTCTTATCATCCGTCTTACTTCGGAATTTTCGGTATGGATTACAACCCCTGAGCGCTTATCGGTTACATGCTGATAGATATCGTTTTCTTCATATTCATTGAGGTCTATATAGTCGATATTTTCAGGAACCAACTCATAAAGCACATCTTCCAATTCCGGATTCTTAGTGAGGTCTAACACCATACCCTCCCTCTTTCCATAGACAATCCCGAATCGGATCGTACATTTATGGGTACAGGGTATAGGACCAAAGGAACTGCGGTCGTCAAGATTGGTGGGTGCGGGATTGTAGAAGAAATAGTCAGAATCTGCCAGGAGCTTATTCATGACCATATCGATCTTGATATCGAGACTATCCGCCTTTTTAAATTGTTCGATCCATTCCTTATTGTCTTGTTCCAAATGGCAAGGGCCTGGTCCTGTATGCTGGCCAAAGCATAGACCGCAACATAGCAAAAACAGGAGTGAGGTTAGTTTTTCCATAGTTTGATGGTTTACCGGAAAACCATACCGTTAGACCGGACGAGGAGAACAAAGGAAAGTATGGTTTTACCGTGTTCTTAAGGTAGAAAAAAAGTAGAAAAGTCTGACAGAATTTTCCGTAGGAAGTTTCTGATAATCAATTGATTTAGGAAACCGAGATCAATGGCATGTCAACTCATTTCCTGAAGGTCTTTAGTGATTGGATTCCATCGTATCCATTTTACGAAAGCAGATCAATGCTGGTTTTTTCAGCGGGTGTAATTCATTTAGTGTTGAATAGGCAAAGACCTTTCCGGTAGTGGTTTGTAACGTATCCAATTTCAAATACAATAGCCCGTAGATGGTGACCATGACGTATTCTTCTGCAGGTCCCAAAGAGTATAGTTCACTTGCCTTAAGGAAGCCCGGAACTTCTGCTGTTAAGTTGCCCTTTCCGTCTGCAAGGGTTAGTATTCCTTTATGATTGGTTTTCTTTTGATCTTTTCTGAAGGTGAGTTCAAGCGGTTCTTTTAACCTGAAATGATCCGCCGGTCTGTTTTTTCTAGTACGGTAGAGTTGGGCAAAAATGTGGGCCATTTGTTCGATCAAGACAGAACATTGTGCATTGATCATTACCGAAATACTTAAGTTTTCGTCCGGATAATATACGATCACAGATCTGGCTCCTCTCCAATTCCCTGCATGCTCCACCACCGAATGTCCAAACAAATCGATCGAGTTTCGCCAGGTGACTCCTACTAGAGTTTGTGCCCCATTTTCAAGTTCTCTAGCCCGAAACAGATCGTTGGCCACTGCTTTTGAAATAAACCCGTTGCTGTAGGCCTTCATCATTTTTACCAGATCTGCCGGAGTGCTCCTAAAACCGGCTCCTGCTAACTTATAACTGGCATTCGTTAGTTTTTCTTTTTTCAATTTCCCTTTTTGTATATAATAAAGGTTCGCATCCTTTTCAGTGAGTTTTGAAATATTTTCCGGAAAAGTCTGAGTCATTTCTAACGGAGCAAAAATATCTTCCCTCATGAAATCTTTATAGGGTTTACCAGCGGCTCCTTCGATGGCGGCAGCGAGAAAGGTAAAAGCACTGGTAGAGTAATGATAGTCTGTATCCGGTTGGAACAAGAGTGGTTTATCCATAAGTAGGACCGCCTCTTTTATGGTCTTAAACTGTTTTTTCTTATAGCTTCTGCCGGAAGGTTGATGCGCGACTCCTGAAGTATGACCCGCCAGCTGCCTGCAAGTGAGTAGGGCATATTTACTATCTACGTAAGGAATGTAATCCCGAATAGGGGCGTCTAGGTCTATTTTCCCCTGAGTAACCAATCGTCCCAAACCTGTAATGGTGATGACTTTAGCAACAGATGCTGTTCGCAATTGATGTTGAGGCGTCAATTTGATTTCATTCTCTGTATCTGCAAAGCCGAAGGCTTGGGCATAACTCAATTCAGCATTCTCTGAAATGGCGATAGATAGGCCCGGCAATCCTGTACTCTCAAGGAATGCGTTGGCTATGAGCTCGAGCTGGGGAATATGGATGGTGTCTGTATGGATTGCCCTCTTTTCTTGCCCCATGGTGCACTGAGCACACAGGAAAGCGATGAATATACTTATGTAGGTTACCGTGGATTTCATACATTGATCTTTAGGTTATTGTTTTGCTCCTTTCTGAAGTAGGTACTCCACCACTTGTGTATGATTTCCCCTTCGAGCCATTTTTAATGCGTTTCGCTTTTCGGAATTTATCGAATAGCGATCACGAACCGTTTTATTGATATCTGCTCCTTTTTCAATAAGAAATTTAACCACGTCCAAATGTCCGTTCCATGCGGCCTGAATAAGGGGTGTCTCATCTCCTCTAATATGAACATTTACATGGGCGCCAGAGCGTACCAGAAATTTGACGACCTCCAGATGTCCATTTTTAGCCGCGGCGATCAGCGGATTTCCGTCACCATCACTTTCTTTATTTACATCGGCTTTTAACGCAACTAATGCCTTTACCATCCCGATGTTGCCAGAAGAGGAAGCTTCGATAAGGGCGGTACCATCTCCAAGGGTTGCTTTGTTCACATTTCCTCCATAGGAAATGAGCAGGTTGATAATTTCCAGGTTGCCATACCTTCCAGCCAGCTGAAGCGCATTTCCATCCCCAATGACTTCTCTGTTAGGGTCGGCGCCTTTTTCCAATAATAATCTAACAATTTCAGGATGGTTACCTTTTACAGCAGAGAGCAAGGGGGTTCCATCACCCCTAAGTACCTTTTTAACTTTAGCCCCTTTTTCGACCAAATACGCAACGAGTTCATAATGTCCTCCCTGAGCTGCAATCATTAAGGCGGTTGCATCGTTGCGATGTCTATAGGCGACATCTGCACCTTTGTCGATTAGAATTTTGGCGATTTCCAGATTTCCGTTGTGCGCTGCCATGCCCAATGGCGTTCTAGGCTGAATTATGTCATCGTAAATGCAGTTTGGATGGGTGTCTTGTAGCAAGTCGACAAGTTTAGAGGTGTTATTTTTTTTAACCGCAAGCAGAAGTTCCTTACACGTCTGGCCGTTTGTATTTAGTTGAATAGCTATAGAAAATACAAGGAATAAGATCAAATGTTTCATTGGTTCGAATTTTAGTGAATGTTATGTGGATTTGTAAAGTCACCTCGAAAGTATCAAGTCGAATCATACCTATTTGAAAAAGTAGACCAATAGCTTGTTTCTACCCTCGGAAACCGATCTTGAATATGAATCCCTGTTGGTCCTTTGGAATTGCTTGTCCGTCCTTCGCTATCGGACATTAATAGAATTGTAGGCGACGTCCTGTTCTATTTGAGTACTTTTAATGTCTCATGAAGAAAGAAGGTAAATTTATTGATAGCGTGATTCAAAGCAGGTGGATATCGCATCTATTATTTTGGGTATGCCTGGTCTTCACGTTTACTATGCTCGCTGCATTGAATTCCGGAACTTTTAAAACACATATTGTAAATTATTTGGCCATGCTTCCCTCCCAAATGGCGGCAGCCTATCTACTGAATTATTATCAAATACCTCAGTTACTTCTAAAGAAACGATATGTGTGGTTTGGTATTTCGTTTATTGTTCTGGTGTATCTGTTTTCTGCCATGGCACGTTGGAGTGTTGTCCATATAGCCGAACCGCTTATTCGTGAAAATTTTGTCCAGGAGTCTTTGGCCGAAATACTGCTTGATTCTGCCTATTTGTTCTCGGTTTACTTTCCAGGGGTATATATTTATGCATTTATTATGGTCATCGTTAAGGCTGTGAAAAATAGATTTGAAGAAAAACACAGGTTTGAACAATTGCAGCGGGAAAAGGCTACCAATGAGTTAAAATTCCTAAAGGCGCAAATTCAACCTCATTTTTTATTCAATACGCTCAACAACCTCTATGCTTTGACCCTTGCCAAGTCTGATGTAGCGCCCGAAGTAGTTTTAAAGTTGTCAGAATTATTAGATTTTATGCTGTACCAAAGTGAGGAAGAACGCATACCTGTGGCAAAGGAAATAGAATTGATTCAGGGTATTATCGATCTGGAATCATTGCGCAGTGTACGGCCGTTGAACCTCACCTTCGCACATCATGTAGATCGACCGGATGCTAAGATTGCTCCACTTATTTTATTGCCATTGGTCGAGAATGCCTTTAAACATGGAGCTAATAGTGCCATTGAAAGTGGAAAGATTGATATTGTATTAGACGTTCAGAAAGAAGTTCTTACATTTAAAGTGGTCAATACGAAGTCGAAATTGTTGAAGGATCATTCAAAAGGACTAAAGAAGGGGATAGGAACTCACAATTTAAGGAGGCAATTGGAACTTAATTACCCTGAGAAGCATCGATTGGAAGTTTCTAACGGCACAGACAGCTACACGGTAAGTTTACAAATTGATCTGAACGGACCCTATGGGAATTAAATGTGTGATTATCGATGATGAACCTCTGGGAATTCAAGTGCTGGAACGGCATATGGAACAGTTGCCCGATATAGAATTGGTCGCTACTTTTCAGAATCCTGTGGACGCCCTGGAATTCCTAAAAACTCAAACGGTCGAACTTATTTTTCTGGACATCGAAATGCCCTTGTTATCTGGTATTGATTTTATCCAAACGATACCAACACCCATACATACCATCTTCACTACCGCTTATAGAAATTATGCCATAGAAAGTTATGAACTAGGTGTGGTGGATTACCTCCTCAAACCTATCTCCTTTGCTCGATTCTTAAAGTCGGTCCAGAAGTTCAAAAGTAGGGTCGATCTTCCTTTTTCTGAAGGGATACCTTCAGAATCAAATTTACGCAATGATCATATCTATGTGAACGCGAATAAGAAGTTCATAAAGATTCGTTTCGAAGATATTCAATATGTAGAGAGTATTAAAGACTACGTCCGGATTCATTTGACCACCGAATCTGTAATGACTAAGGATTCTATTACTGCTTTCGAAAACAAGCTACCTGCACATTTTTTGCGCGTTCATCGCTCCTATATTGTGAATGCGTCCAAGATTACGGCCTTTACCAAAATTGATATTGAAATCGAGGAGCGGGAAATTCCCATAGGGGCGAGTTATAAGGAAGCGGTAATAAAATTTTTGAGAGAAAGCTAATAGATTTCAATTCGAAATTCAAAGACTTTTAGGTCCATAGCGTATTTCCTTCCAAGTTCGTAGCCAAAACTCAAGGAGTCATCTGGCTTCTAATTATTTTTCAGCGCGCTCACGATTTTCGCGAGAGTTGCCGCTCCATCGCCTGAGAGGTAATTATTTGCCGAGGTGATGAGAGATTGAATATTGGCCGGGTTGATATCATCCATATTGGATTGAGCTTTTGTTAAACTTGGCTCTAATCTGTAATAAGTAAGCCCACCCCTTTGCATAGCTTCCAATTGGCTGTTAGTGACTAGTTGTACCGCATCTAGAATTACATTTACAATCGTACCGCGGTCGTTCTGAACCCCTTCCAGATCATACATGGAAGAAATGACCCAAGGCGTGGTGCTCCAATTTCCATTATCTGGGAATAACCCGCCGGCATTATTATGAATACCAACCCCTGCGTTCCCCGGATAAACACCAGTGCCCAGAGAGACCACAATGATATCGTCTAAACTTTTGGCCAGACCTGTACGAAGTGCTTCCGTAACCCCCCAAACTGCGGGGTCATTAGACATCATACCTCCGTCAACGACCCATTTTTGAGGGGAAGCAGATCTTGACCCGCTGCTACCGCCCACTTGAGCCACTGGAAAATAGGTAGGTGCAGCACTGGTTCCGCGAGCCGCTTCCCATAGGTAATAGTCATCATTGCTGGAATTATTAGCGTCGTACCAATTAAAGAGATAGGGCCCATAGTCGGTTCCTAATGTAGGATTTGATACAACATTACCAGTACTATTTACAATATATGAAGTAGTGAAAAGCTGTTTTACTCGAGCTCCAGGCTGGCTTTGTAAGTAAGTATAATTATCGGTTAGGCTCGTACCGCTTCCAACCACAGATTGCAGGTAGGGTTCGATTCCCTGGCCGGAACCATTATCACTGTAATACTTTGCACAAAGTTCTACGGTACATCCCTGAGCAACAAAAATCTTGTCTCCGTCATTTTTATAGATATTTACTATCTCATCCGCGGTGAAAGGTTTTTTTGTAGTGTCGGGTGAGGTCAAGGCAACAGAAATGATACCTCCCGTAGAAGTGCCACCGATGACATCATAAGACTGGTAACTTTGCTTTCCTGCTTGTTTTTCTATGGCCTGAAGAAAGGTAGCAGGAATAACACCTTTAATGCCCCCTCCGTCCACGGCCAAAACTATGACTTTAGATGATGAAGTTTCAACATCGGTTTGGGTTTCTGTCTCCTTCGTAGGAGGAGCGCATTGTAAAAAGCTTAGTATAAAAATGGGGAGTACTAAGAATAAAAAAAGAGCTCTTTTCTTCATGGTACTTATTTTTAAAATGGACTTTCAAGGTATATAAACCATTTGGAAGAACCCCTAAGGGTAAATACGTAAATTCTCACCTTCATTGAATTCAGGTATTTTTAGTTTATCATGGAATTCTTTGATAATCAATAGGTTAATAGGTTTTAGTTTAGCGGTATGTTAATCTTGTTAAATTAAAAGTCATGAAAAAAATTAGTATGTTATTGTTATGTTTGAGCTTCGCGTCCACCGCGTTTGCGCAGTTTGAGTTTGGAAACGATTTTGAATGTCCTCCGGGCGCCTGGTGTCATCCCGGAGGAATTCCTCTTGGAGCTACAGGCGATCTCCATGACCCTATAACGCATGCAGGAGACGCCGTGGGTAAGGACCTGAATCAAAAAGTAAAGGACTCCGGTTCGGACAAAGGGATTTGGGGCGCTATAGTGGATTGGGTTAGATGTCAATATGGATCTGGGACGGCACAAGCTTCGGGTTGCTCTGAGGCTCAAAGCTATTCTGAAGCCATGACTCAGGAAGAAAAAGACCAAATAAGTAAGATGAAAATAAACGGATTCAACTTGAACCCTGAATTTATTCCAGCGTATTTGAATGGTAATAAAAAGAAAATGACCTTGCGGAAGTCCCTGAATAAAATGAAACGTGGTCAGGTTGTTGGAAAGTTAGATAAGGGTCATTCTATGATTCTTGGTTATAAGTATTATACTTCCAAGGACAAAACCAATTTTACCGTCATTTTTTATATTCAGAATAAAAACAAGAAGACTGTTGCTACTCGAATTCTTGCTACGGAAAAAAGTGAAATATACATTGCAGAACCTATGCTCGCTAAAAAGTAATTATGTCCTGCGGTAAATAAAGACCCACTGGTTCAACAGTGGGTCTTTAGATGATAAATTTTAATTGAACAAATTCAAAAATTTCAGTCCGAAGATAAAGGCACCATCACTTCCGCCGTTGTAGTAAGATTTTACATAGTCTACTCGGAGAAATCTAAACTTCCCCCAACCTAAATTGTCTAGGCCTATAGAGAATTCGGTGTAGGGTTTACGATCTTCTGTACTCAAGAAATGGGCACCTGCCACCAAATTAAAGTTCAAGGCGTTGATACCCGGAATCTTGCCTAGTACCCATCCCTCAAAGTTGTGTTCAACATGGCCTTCAAAATAGCTTTTGTTGGTACTCAGGTCGTAATAAGGAAGTAAGTTAAAAACATTGGTGTAATTGAAGCTTGTTCCAATTCTGGTCTGGTTTCCATTGAAATGTTGATAGTCTACAAAGGATATTTCGTCTGCATCCAGGAAGGTTCCTCCTTTTAAATTATATCTAAGGTTCCCCAGATTTCCCATGGAAACATTTTGAGATAACCTGGCCTTCAATTGCGTAAAATTATAGTTGCTGTCGCTGGCTCCTGCTCCATTTTCAACGGCAAGAATGAGGGAAGGGTATTTGCCGCTTCCCAAATTGTATTTTCCATCGGGGTAGGTCATGTATTTCTGTCCAAATGTGATCTGCGCTGTAATTTGTGTTTTGATGATATCATGTTCCTCTATGGCTGCATTGTCAAAATCGGCCGGGTTCAAAGGATTATTCGATGTATAGTCCACATCATCATTGGGAAGTGTTACATAATCTGTGGTGTTAAATAACGGTTTCCTGTTTTCAAATCCTAGATTAGCGAAAAGACGAAGCCCATTGAATATTTCCTGACTCCAGGCTCCTCTTATATAATTGAGTTCATAAGATTTAAGGTAATTTCGTTCAAAGAACAAACTAGAGACCGTATTTACCAGGGGAGAAATAGGTTGACTATTATTGAATTGCTGCACACTGCTTCCCCCAAAGACCGCCAGCCTTAACCTATTGGTACGATTAAAATTCTTGGTGATCCCTCCGGTAAAACGGAGTCGGTCTTCGGCAATACCATACGTTGCATTCAAATTGGCCGAGACCCATTTGGTTCGGTTGTCGTCGTACCATTTGAAGAAGTTGATTCCAGCTCCGCCATTCCAGCCCTGTACGGTATTGAAATTCACCGCGGGTAAGGGTGCACTGTAATTTAAGCTCCACTTGTTATAGGTATTATCATAGGAGTATCCAAATAAGGGATCAAGAAGCCCTAATTTATTATTCTTTGCATCGACAGAATCCAAGTACTTTTTCGACTTTCTCAATTCTTGAATGCTATCCTTTCGCGTATAATCATTCACTTCTTCCAGAGTAAGTGGAACGGGTCTTATTTGCTCCCAAAACAAACTGTCTTTTTTGTTGGCGAGAGGCTCAAAGAATAAGACTTCGTTACTAAAGTCCTTACGTTCAAATTGCGGATTGAAGTTGTAATCGCTGTAATTGGCTATAAAACGCCCGTCTCCATTGAATCCAAAGAACCCGAAACTAAAGTCTATGGTTTGCGATATCTTGATCCAGGCATCTTCTCTGGCATCGAAAGTGAAGTTTTGTTTAAAGACCAGTTCTTTAATGAAGGGAACCTGAATGGCTTCCCCATTGGTCTTCAATTCTGCTCCATATAGCTGCCAATCATCTTCTACGATATAAATAATTCCTTCCCATACACGATCTTTGGTGCGCCTGGGAGTAACAATGATCTTGTTAATAAGCTTGTTGTCCTCGTAGAATACACCATCTAGCTTATATTGGTAATACCCCAGGGCGTTGGCCGCGATAGGCGATACAATAGCGGCATTGAGGTCTATGGAGTTTTCGTAAAAAGAAAAATTAGCATCCTGAGCACTGTTAAAGCTGAAGCCATTGTCGTCCCCGCTTACCTTACTGGCCACAATACGTTCCTTGAAATCGTTAGGTTTTCTATAGGCAATTTCACTGATGGTCTCCGAGAGGTAGATGATACCGGTCCTGGTGGAGTCCAAAGCACCATCAAAATCACCTACTTCCTGCCCAAAGATCTTCTTGGGGACACTATCTACTCTCCATATTCCTCTTGAATAGAAATTAGCGGTATAGGCCGCCACGCGATCCAGATTTTCCTTTCTGCGTTGAATAGTTTCACGAATAATGCGATAGGCAGGATCTTCGGAAGCATCTATGACTACCTCATCCAGGCTCACCGATCCTTCGGTAAGAGATACATTTAGGGTATAAGGAAAGGCGTCTACCGATAGGATTTTCTTTTCGGTAGTAAACCCTAAAAACTGAAATATCACAGTATAGTCTCCTTTTTGGGTGACATCTAATGTGTAATTTCCTTCCTCGTTACTAGTGGTACCTGTATAGGTGTTTTCCAGATAGATATTAACATAAGGTAACGGCTGTCCTTTTGCATCGGATACGGTTCCTACGATTTGTGCTGAAAGGGCGGTGGAAAGGCATAAGAAAAGGTAGAGTAGAGGTTGCTTCATAAATTGATGGTCTTTATGGATAGACGAAAATTAATTGGAAATGGTTGCTTATTGTTTTCGGAAATCGAAATTAGGAATTCTCAATTTCCGAATTCTTAAAGAAATGTTAGTTGGGATTTTTTTAGGGATCTTGGAACCAAAGAGCCAATCCTGGTCCAATTAATTGTTGAAAGCCTTCTTTATTCTGCTTAGATCACGCTTGTTATCACGGTCTTTGAGCGTCTCGCGTTTGTCGAATTGTTTTTTACCCCTGCAAAGCGCTATCTCTAACTTCGCCAGGCCTTTATCATTGGTAAAGAGCAAGAGAGGAATGATAGTTAGTCCGGTGTTTTTGACCGCTTTTTCTAATTTTTTTAACTCATTCCTATTCAGCAAAAGCTTGCGTTCACTTTTGGGAGCATGATTAAAGTGAGTGGCATGGGAGTATTCCTGAATGGTCATATTGATCACAAATAATTCCCCATTAGAGAATTCACAGAAGCTTTCGGCTATGGAGGCTTGCCCTTCCCGAATAGCCTTGATCTCTGTTCCTCTCAATACAATCCCTGCGGTATACCTGTCCAGGATTTCGTATTCGAAGCGAGCTTTGCGGTTTTTTATTTGTACTTTTTTCTGAAGGGCCATGAGATGGCAAAAATAGAATAAATTATTCTTTGGGCATACTAATCTTGTCTCCCTTTACGGGGGAGTAGTCGCGCTTTAATGCTCCATTCACTATTAATTCACTAAAAAAGCAACGTGCTCCTGTGGATCCAAGGTTGTTGGGACCATCTTGAATATGTAGATGGAGATGAGCTTCACTCGAATTCCCGGAGTTTCCGCAATTCCCCAAATACTGTCCTTGTTTAACAAGGTCACCTTCTTTTACTTTGATACTACCCTTCTGAAAATGGGCATAGACAATATATTCGTCCTTATCTGTCCTCAAAGTAACCGAGTTCCCAAAGGCCTGTGCAGGATTCATCTGGGTAGGCCTATTGTCTTCCACTCCAGTGGTTACCTTAAATACAACCGCATCACAAACTGCATAAAGCGGTTTTCCAAAGGCATAGTAGTCTTCGTTTCTGGTGCCACTTCTTTGATAGGACTTGTAGTTTTCGTCAACGATAAAAAAGTCAAAAGCGCCTTGTTGCGGTTTGAAAGCCACGTGATAATTCTGGGCCTTGGTTTCTCCTCCCCAAAAGGTAAACCATTCTCCTTTGAACGGAAGTTGCATGTTGGTGAGGTTTCTTTCCAGTCTTCCGGGTTTACCATCATCGTAGGATTCGAATTGGAAGGCGGCAATTTTTCCCTCCGTATCGATAATGGTATGCATGATCAATTTTCCATTTACGAAATGCCCTAGATACGATTCTACCCGGTCTTTTCGTTCCTGAAATTCGAATCGCTCCATAATTCCGTAAGCCTCTCTAAATTGAGAAATGAAGTTCTTTGTAGCTTGAAGAGGCACATTGGTTTGCATGTTGGAATCGAACATATTAAAAACGGCCTCCTCATTATTTTCGTTGAAATGTTTTCTGAAGATAAGCATAGAGTCACCGTAATTGCCATTTTGGGCGGCCATTCCCAGTGAGACCCAGCAGGCGAGGATGAACAATTGTAAGGGTTTCATGGTTGAAGGTTTTGCGAAAGGTTAACAGCTCATAAGTGAGCAAATCCATACATTTGTTACAAACTAGAACGTATGAAACGGCTTGCTATTTTGTTTTTGACAATTTCGCTGTTCTCCTGTGAAGAAAAGGAGGCTCCCCTAACGGCTCAATGGATAGTGGACAATGCTATCGCAAAGTCGTGTAATGGTAATTGCGAACATGCCAAAATAGATTTTACCTTCAGAGATCGCTGCTATGTTAGTAAAAGAGAAGGAGGTGCTTACCGCTATGAGCGGATTACCACAGACTCCAGTGGGGTAACACATGATATTTTGACTAATTCCGGATTTAAACGATATAAGAATGATACCTTGATGATGGTTCCTGATTCCCTGGTGGTTCGCTATTCCAACAGTGTGAATTCTGTTCATTATTTTGCCCAACTTCCCTTCGGACTTAACGATGCTGCTGCGCAGAAGGAGCTTTTGGGAGATGCAAAAATTAAAGGCGAACCCTATTTTGAAGTAGGGGTAAGCTTTGTGGAAGAAGGAGGAGGTACAGATTTCCAGGACAAGTTCGTGTATTGGATCCACAAGGAATATTTCACGGTGGACTATCTCGCCTACAGCTATGAGACCGATGGTGGGGGTATCCGCTTTCGAGAGGCCTATAACATCCGTGAAGTAAACGGTATTCGTTTTGTGGATTATAAAAATTACAAGCCCAGTTCAAAGGATGTAGATCTCACTGGTTTGGATACTCTTTTCGAAGCAGGTGACCTAAAACTGCTTTCCAAAATTGAAACGGAAAGCGTTGGAGTTGTAGTTAACTAGTAAAGTTTGATCATATTCTCAGGAAGGCCTGGGATATCCTCAAGTATTTTTTGTGCTGTTTCATATAGTTTGCCGGCCGTGTCCAAGTCACTTTGATTGGTTATAATCGATAAGCCCATGTTGTATTCTGGAAAGACAAAGAACCAATTCTGCATGCCATAAGCACCCCCATGATGGCTGTAATAAATGGCATCATTACTATCTTTCTTTACGGGCCAATAATAGGCAGTTTGGACGTACTGGTCCTCGTAGAGTACTTCATGTGATTTGTTAACAAGCTCATTTTGAATATCCAACTGAAATTTCATATAGTGAACCAAATCAGGAAGTGTGGATTTCATTGCACCGCCCGCACCCCATAGTCTATGCGTCATATACGGAGTTTTTAGATTCCCTATGCCGTACCCGTTGGGAAGATATTTCTTTTCGTTCTCGGACAAGACCACTTTGACCGATCTCATTTTGTAAGGATGAGTTATATACGTTTGTAAGAGGCCTTCAAAATCCTTTTGGTATACATTTTCCAGAATGTGTGCCATCAGTTCCGTGTCTGCGTTGGAGTAAGAATATCGAGTTCCTGGAACCGTATCCAACCTAATTCTTTTAAGATCTTCAAAAAAGGCTTCTCTACTATATGCGTTCTCCAATTGAAATACCCGATCTGCTAAAGTCTCATCTATAGTGTCGAACATGACGTTAATCTCCATCGGCAGAAACTTAGGGAGTTCGGCTCTATGGGTAAGTAGGTGTCTTACTCTAATGGGGTGTCCTTGATATTCTAAATTTGGATAATCACCTTTCATGTGAGTTCTAATATCATCATCAAGATCCAACAAACCCTCCATCACAGCTTTGGCAACTAGAGTTCCCGTAAAGGTTTTGCTTACCGAAGCAATCTCATAAATGGTTTCGTTTGAAGGAGTATTCCCTTTTCCGGGATCTAACTCACCATAATGAGCAAGGTATTCTTTCCCGTCCTTGTAAACTCCAATGGAAAGCCCGTGTATTAAGGGATCTTTCACCAGAGAATCTGCATATTTGTCCATGGAGAGGCGTATGGGGTCGACTTCCATGGGCTGATGGGCGGGAGTCCGCTTACAAGAACTGAGCAATAGGAATAGTGAGAATAGGGATAGGAGGACTTTCATCGGATTGATTGGTTTTTAATAAATACGAAGGAAATCCCCGAATGTTGCAAAGGGTACCCAAATAGGAAGGAATCTTACAATGGATTTAGTTTTCTACAGTCTCTATAACAACGTTTACTACAGAATCTCGTATGGTTACTTTATACAGGCTAGCGTTGTCCTTATCATGCATCCAGGGGTATTTCTCTTCTCCGAGAATCTTATTTACAAACACGGGCGTAGTATTGCTATGTCCAACTACAAGAACTTTTTTTTCTTTTGTGGCTAGTTTGAAAGCCTGGTCGTACATGTTACCCGGGTCATAGGATTGAATCTCCAACCCCTTTTTCTTAGCCGTGGGTGTGGCCGTTTGTATGGTTCTTAGGTAATTGGTGGAGTATACCGCATCTAATGGGATGGTGTCGAAGTATTTGGCCCAGTTTTGGGCCCTTTGTTGGCCAGTTTCCGTGAGATTTGGGTTTCTATTCGCCTTGTCACTACGGTCTTTTTCTGCATGTCTAATTAGGTAATAGGTAGTTGTGACCGTTTCGGGAGTTTCTTCTTTATAGTCCTTCTTACAAGATAGGAGTGCAACGAGAAGGACCAATACTAAGAGTGGTTTCTTTAACATATTGGTTTTTTGTAGGTTCTAAAATTACAAAAAACCAAGTTGTCTGTTTTTTCGTAGATACAAGGGAAGACGAGTTAAGTAGTTTTTGTTTGGTTAGTTGACAAACCCTCCGAAGCTCTGGCCAAGGAGGGTTTATTCTACAAATACTGTGTTACGGTGAATGCAGTGTAAGTAACCATGATTACTGTAATTGATGCAATGTAAATGGCTAATGCAGTGTTCCGTTTTTGTTTTACTTGAGTTTTCATAATGGTTTCGTTTTTTTAGGTCTATCTTATTGATAGACTGGTTGATGCGATTTTTGATTGATACATTATTTAGACGATCAACTATTTCAGTTTGTTACAAGAAAAATTGAAAAAATTTTTAAAAATCGTGAAAACCCTAGTAAATATCAGTCTTCTATGGTGTAGTTAAAAAAGCCTATAAGCATCTCATCTGTACTCTGAATCCCAAAACCAAGCTCTTTGGTAGGGTCGGGGTTTAAGGGGTTTTGATAGGTGTTTTCATAAACTCCTTCTACGAGGATCTTTGAACCCTTAGGAACCGAGATGGGTTCTTTTAGTTTATACAGCCATTGCCAATTGAAACTGTAATCTGCCACAGAAATAATGGTTTTTTTACTACCGTCCGGTAATAGAGCAAAGATTCGAATGCTTTTTCCTCTGTAATGCATATGCGGTGCCACATAGTGGATCTTAATATCTCTTGTGATCTCATCGGCTACGGATATTTTTACTTGCTTTCCAAAAGGGGGAATTACAAATTTTTGATTCGATGGGGATAAGGCGTGGAATTCTTTCTTCGGAATGGAATCATGAAAATAAAAACCTACCTGAGTGCGGTCGGTTTCCGGCTTTCCAGTTGGAGTGTAGTGTAATTGCATGGTTAGAGTGGTTTCCTTCGGAAGAAAAACACCTGTATTTTCGGGGAAGAAAGTCGCTTCATCGGTTGCGCCACCCAAAGCGATATAATTATCGGTCCAGGGCCGTGCTTCCCTATCGGTGATCGGACTTTGTTTGTTGGTCTCTGTGTTCGTAAGTACAATATGATGTACTACAGCCGGATTACCGGGTTGTATTTCCACTCCTTTCAACCACTTGTCTTCAGAAAGGTTCAAAGGAACTTTTAAATATCTGTAGGGAATTAACCTGGAGGCGGGAATCTCTTGTTCTGGCAATGCCACTACCAGATCTGGCTCTCCTTCCTGCCATTCCTGTTTGTAGGGTGGGAGAGCGGCGAGTGGATCATACCCGGGACCGGCGGGTACCTGGTTATCGATCCAGGAAATGATCTTGCGCACATTGCTGTCGTTTATGGCCAGAGAGTTAGTAAATTCTCCGATCTCGGGATCGGCCTTCCAGGGAGGCATTCGCTTGCTTAACAACACTTCCTTCATCATGGCAGACCAGCCCGCCACCGTATTATAATCCGTCATGGCCCAGGGAGCAATGCCCCCGGTTCTATGGCATTTTACACAATGCTGTTCCAAGATCGGTGCGATATCCTGAGTGTAAGTGAGCGTTTTGTCCTTTTCAAGCTGAGAAAGCCGGGTTACCTTACATCCCCGAGCCAATTTTTCTTTTTCCTTCGGAAGTTTTCCCGAAAGAATATCGTCAAGTACATTCTTTAAATAACGCTCATTAGCCTGATCCTTTTGAGTTTCATAGTCTAACCGATCGTTAATAGGTCCACGGTAAAGTATTTCTCTGGTAATAGGATGAAGAACGAGAGCCTCGGCTGTAAGGGTAATATCCAATGCATCTGCAATGAGCTGGGCATTATCCACTAATACCGGCACTTGAAAATTAAAGGCGGACGCTTCTTTTTGGATCTTCTCTCTGTCATCTTGTAAGTTACTATTCAGCATAAAGAAGACAAACCCCTTTTCCGAATACTCCGAAACCACTTCATTAAAATCTGTTAGTGCATTTCTCACTATAGGACAGCCATTGCCTTGTACCCAGAGCACAATGGCCTTGTGATCATTGTAGTAGGACATGCGATGGAAATCTCCACTAGCGTCATAGAGAGCATAATCATTCGTTCGGCTATCGGCGATAGGTTTTGGGTCGCTGTTACAATTCAATACCAACAGGACTACCCAACTAATAAGCCCTATATTTTTTAGTGAAAACATGGGTACGAAAGTAATCATTTCTGCTCGCTTACCCATAAAAAAGCCATCGGTTACGTAAATAACGGATGGCTTTTTAACTAACTAAACTTAACTCTAAATTATAAAACTAACTACTCCTTAATTGTTTACCAGGTCACTCTGATTTCTAAATACGAGTTTCTCATCAAAACTGTCAAGTAAAATGATACTTTCCGTGGTGATCTTCCCGGAAAGGATCTCTTTCGACAACTGATTTAAAACTTCCCGTTGGATAACCCGTTTTACTGGCCTCGCACCATATTGCGGATCGTATCCTTTTTCGGCCAAATAAGCGATTGCCTCCTCGGTGGCATCCATAGTGATTCCTTGTTTGGATAACATTTTGGTGACTCCTTTTAATTGAAGCCCCACAATCTGTGTGATATCTTTTTTGCTGAGCGGCGTAAACATCACCATATCGTCTATCCTGTTTAAGAACTCAGGTCGAACCGTTTGCTTTAACAGCCCTAATACTTCCACTTTGGCTCCTTCCATGGCAGTTTCAGGGTCTTTGATCGTATCGTATTTCTCCTGAATGATATGACTCCCCATATTACTGGTCATAATAATGATGGCATTCTTGAAGTCGGCTACACGTCCTTTATTGTCGGTCAACCTACCTTCATCCAATACCTGCAACAGGATATTAAAAGTATCCGGATGTGCTTTTTCAATTTCATCCAGTAACACCACAGAATAAGGCTTTCTTCTCACTGCTTCGGTAAGCTGTCCACCTTCGTCATAACCTACATATCCCGGGGGAGCTCCTACCAAACGACTCACACTATGCCGTTCCTGATATTCACTCATATCGATGCGGGTAATGGCGTTGTCATCATCAAAAAGGTATTCTGCCAATGCTTTGGCCAATTCTGTTTTACCTACACCCGTGGTACCCAGGAATAGAAAGGAACCTATGGGTTTCTGGGCATCCTGTAATCCGGCGCGACTACGCCTTATGGCATCGCTCACAGCCACTATAGCCTCTTCCTGGCCGACCACACGTTTGTGCAGTTCCTCTTCCAGACGCAATAGTTTCTCACGATCACTCTGCAACATTTTGGTTACCGGAATACCCGTCCACTTGGCCACCACTTCTGCAATGTCCTCATTGGTAACCTCTTCCTTGATCAGGGAGCTATCACTCTGATTTTCGGCTAGTTGTGCTTCCAGGGAAGATAATTGCTCCTGAGACTCTTTGATCTTTCCGTAGCGGATTTCTGCTACTTTTCCGAAATCTCCGTCCCTCTCGGCACGTTCGGCTTCCAGTTTGTATTCTTCAATGTCCTTTTTGGTATTTTGAATATTATCTACGACCTCTTTCTCACTTTTCCATCGAGCATTGAGCTCATTGCGTTCTTCCTTCAAATTGGCCAATTCTGAACGTAGGGATTTCAATTTGGTTTCGTCCTTTTCCCTTTTTATGGCTTCGATCTCAATCTCCAACTGCATGATCTTTCGATCCAAAACGTCCAATTCTTCAGGTTTGGAATTGATCTCCATCCGCAGTTTTGAAGCCGCTTCGTCCATTAGGTCGATGGCCTTGTCCGGTAAGAATCTATTCGTTATATATCGTTGTGAAAGTTCGACGGCCGCAATGATAGCTTCGTCTTTGATACGAACTTTATGATGTGTTTCGTATTTTTCTTTAATTCCACGGAGTATAGAGATGGCACTTTCCGTATCCGGTTCATCCACCAACACTTTTTGAAAGCGTCTTTCCAGGGCCTTATCCTTTTCGAAATACTTTTGGTACTCATCTAAGGTAGTAGCTCCGATGGCTCTTAGTTCTCCACGTGCCAATGCGGGCTTTAATATATTGGCTGCATCCATGGCTCCTTGTCCGCCACCCGCACCCACTAAGGTATGGATCTCATCAATAAAGAGAACGATATCCCCATCGCTGGAGGTCACTTCTTTGATCACGGCTTTTAAGCGTTCTTCGAATTCCCCTTTAAATTTGGCTCCGGCGATCAATGCTCCCATATCCAGAGAGTAAACGATCTTGGATTTCAGGTTTTCCGGGACATCTCCGTCCACAATTCGATGAGCTAGCCCTTCTGCAATGGCAGTCTTACCGGTTCCCGGTTCTCCCACCAGCATAGGGTTGTTCTTGGTACGTCGCGAAAGTATTTGCAGGATTCTCCTAATTTCTTCATCCCGCCCGATTACAGGATCTAATTTTCCTGTGCTGGCCAATTCATTCAGGTTTCGTGCATACTTGTTCAGGGAATTGTAAGTATCCTCTGCACTCTGTGAGGTCACACGGTCTCCTTTTCGAAGTTCTTCGATAGCACTTTTAAGTCCTTTTTCGGTAACGCCTTGATCTTTTAGGGTCTGAGCAATCTCGCTTTTAGACTTAAAGATGGCTAGTAGCAGATGTTCAATACTTACATATTCGTCTTTCATCTTCTTGGCTACAATACTGGCTTCATTAACGGTTTTGGCCGCTTCACGGGACAACATCATATCTCCACCGCTAACCTGTGGAAAGCTTTCCAGTTGCTTTTCCAGGATCTGAGAGAGCATTTCCAGGTTCACGTTCAATTTTTTCAGAATGAACGGGGTCACATTCTCATCCACAGTGAAAATTCCTTTTAGAATGTGTTCATTTTCTATCTGCTGATGACCTAAGCTCTGGGCAAGCTGCTGAGCTTGCTGTATGGCTTCTTGCGATTTTATAGTATAGTTATTAAAATTCATAGGTTTATTTTCTCCGGTGGTATGGTCAAAAGATAAGCCAGACTCGATTTCGGTCATTTTGACCGGTTTTGTAAGGATTTGTGCGTCATTTTGACTGAAATGCCTCCGGGATAACTAAAAATTGAAACTATCTTTGTAAAGAAATAACTATGGGACTATTCGGATTATTTGGATCTAAAGAACCTTCAGAAAAACAACCCAAAAATGAGCTTCCGTGGCAGGCACTCACCAGTTTGGAGCAATTAGACACGATTGTGGAGGAATCCAGGACTACGCCGGTGGCCATCTTCAAACATTCCACGCGCTGCGGTATCAGCGGAATGGCGATCCGTCAATTCGAAAGGGCGTACGATGTGGATCCCAAGGGTATGAAATTGTATTATTTAGACCTTTTAGCGTATCGAGAGGTTTCGGATGAGGTGGGATTTCGTTTTCAGGTCCTGCATCAGAGTCCGCAACTTATTGTTGTGAAGAACGGAACGGCAGTTGCTCATGCTTCGCACCACGGTATCAGGGCAGAGGAATTAAACCAGTTCGTTTAGGTTATCCCTGAAGCCACTTCCTGAATTCTGGGGTACGGCTATTAGAAGTGTACAAGGTGTCTTCATAAGACTTTAGTGCAATCTTCAGCCTATTTTTGATATATGATTCGTAATTTACCACGTAGGTCTTGTTGAGGATCTCGCTTCGATTAATCTTAAAGAAGCTCGAGGGGTCCATTTCTTCTTCAATCTTAACCAAGGTGCTATTAATAATATGTTTCCTACGATTCTTGTCCATTGCCAGAACGAAGTCCCCCTGAGCCTTGAAATATACTATGTCTTCCGTGGCTAGCATTTGCAACCCGTTTTTCTTTTTAATGAAATAGGAGGTCTTATACCTCTTATGCATCCTGTTGGCTGGAAGGGAAGTTATTTCGATCTCGGTTTCTTCGGAGGAGTCTTTCGTTTGCCAGAATTGTTCAATCCAGTCCCTGGACAAACGATATGCAAATGAAAATTGCAGACAAAGAAAGGCGGGGTTCAACCTTCCGAAGATCAGATTGTCATAACTATTGAACTCTGTGATGAATGCTTTGCCTAGAATTTCATCGGTAGGATGAAAGACTACATGAAGTGAACATCTTATGAATTCAAATCCAAACAATACGAGTCCGGTAACCACAATGTACTGTATCCACTTTCTTGCTCTTAGAAAGTTTGGGATAAGCCAGAAGGCATTTAAATACAGCATTACGGGGAAGAACAAGATGGAGAATTGAGAAACAGTTTCAGGCCTGAGGCTTCTGTCAAACCAATCTGTTCTCCAGTGGGCATTGATGGAACTAAAGTAGAATAGCCAGAAAGCAATATGGAAATGGGTTTCTCTTTTTCTTATAATGGATTTTAGGGTAGAGATATTCATTTTTTGAAGGTGTGAGATACTCTTAAAACGATCGATGCACAAAGTTGTAACATTTATGCGGTAGGCTAAAAAAGATCGAACCCAGTTCATCGGTAAAATAGTCCCAGTTGAAAGGAAAACCTGGGAATTGCTGTTACAATTCGCCCATCATTTCGTGTCTTAGATATGATGAAACGCACCTTTGCATACCTCGCTATTGGCTTTTTTACAGCTTCAGTCCAGGCTTTTATAGAAACCTCACCCTGGATAAAATTGTATCTAAAACGAACGGCCTGTGAGGCTAACCTGGAACAGATCTTCGATATGGAGAGTCTATCCGAAGTTACGGATCCATGGACAGATAAAGACAAGGAGATTATAGAAGCTTTTAGAGCAGAGCTATGCTCCGGGAATCAACCATTCAATACAGATAGATATGAGTTTGAAAATTGAGCAATTAACCAAGACCTATGCCAATGGAGTGAAGGCAATCGATAATCTAAGTATAGAGATCCAACCCGGAATGTTTGGTTTGTTAGGTCCAAATGGCGCTGGAAAATCCAGCTTAATGAGAACCATTGCCACGCTTCAGACTCCGGACAAAGGAAGTATTCGCTTTAATGAGATAGACGTGTTAACCCATGCCATGGAAGTAAGGAAACGGCTAGGATACTTACCCCAATCTTTTGGGGTGTATCCAAAAGTATCTGCAGAGAAGCTGTTGCATTATTTTGCTCGCCTCAAAGGAGTCACTTCGAAAAGAGAAAGGAGTTTGCTGGTAGGTGAGGTCCTCGAACTTACTAATCTAACCCATGTGAGAAAGAAAAGTGTAAGCGGGTATTCCGGAGGAATGAAGCAACGCTTCGGAATTGCACAGCTATTGTTGAATAATCCTCCTCTTATCATTGTTGATGAACCTACAGCGGGCTTAGATCCTGCCGAGCGAAACCGCTTTTTGAATGTCTTAAGAGAAATAGGGGCCAGGAATACGGTGATATTTTCTACCCATCTTGTGGATGATGTAAAAGAGCTATGCAACGAGATGGCCATTATGAACCATGGTCGAATTTTAATGAAGGCCAACCCGTCTGAAGCGATAAGACAATTGGAAGGTAAGATATGGATCAGGAACATAGAAAAGGATGCATTGGAATCTATGGAAAGACGCTACCATGTCCTGTCTTCAGGATACAATGAAGATCATTCGCTTAACATAAGAGTTTATGCCGATGCCCGCCCCGATACTAACTTTCAACCTACCGAGGCTAACTTGGAAGATGTATATTTTACAGTTCTCGACGGTTTTAATGTCTTTGATTCTTAATAGAAACCAGCTTTATGTTTAGATCCATTTTTTCCTATGAGTTTATCAATTGGTTGAGAAAACCGGTATGCTATCTATACGGTTTGGTTTTCTTTGGAATTGCATTTATAAGTATGGCGGGTACCGGAGGGTTGTTCGACCCACATACACCGGCGGGTAGTCTACAACGATTTATAAATTCTCCATTCGAGATCAATTTTATAGTTCAATACTTCAATAAGTTCTTCCTGTTTTTATTGCCCGCCGTTATTGGAGCAACGGTATATAAAGATTTTAGAAACAATACACACAGCATACTCTACACCTTTCCCATAAAGAAAGGCGATTACTTTTTAGGAAAGTTCTTGTCTTCTTTCTCAATTGTTGTTTTGATCACCTTTAGCATGGGTTTGGGTATGATGATCGCCGAGCAACTGCCTGGTTTAGACCCTAACAAGGTCGGAGCATTTCGTTTTATAGGCTATTTTCAGGTGTATGCGGCGTTTATCTTACCCAATATGTTTTGCTATGGTCTGGTGGTCTTTTGCCTCGTGCTGTGGTTCAGAAATATATATGCCGGTTTTATTGGTGTAGTTTTGTTATTTTTCCTTCAGATCATAACCGAAAATGCCTTTGATGGATTCTCTGTAGCCCTCCTGGATCCATTTGGACAGAATGCTGCAAAATATGTAACACAATTTTGGTCTCTCGAAGATCAGAATACGTTGACGATCCCGGTTTTGGGAGTGGTGCTCTATAACCGACTATTATGGTTAGGCCTTGCGCTGCTATTTAGTTTCTATACGTACAAACGATTCTCTTTTAGTGAGCACGGCACCTATTCCTTTACACTGAAGCGAAAAAAGAAACCGGTCATTGAGTCCGAAGGAGCCAATAAGAAGATCAAGCTGAGTAAAGTGCGCTATCGTTTTTCTCGCTCCCACCAATGGAAACATGTTTGGCAATTGTCCAGATTTCAACTTAGTTATATCGTAAAAAGTTGGATGTTTGTTATTGTCACGGCTTTGGGAATACTTGCCGTACTATTCGCTATTGGAAAGGTCACCAATACCAACGAAATGGCCTTATTACCCACTACGGGGCTGGTGCTCACCATCCCGGCCTTTTTCTTTAGCACCATTATTATGCTGCTCACCTTTATCTATTCCGGGATGTTGGTCCATAGGGAGCGTTCCACAGGAATAGATTCTTTAGTGGATTCCACTCCAACACCCAATTGGGTGCAGATGTTCTCAAAGGTATTGACTTTATTAAAAATGCAGGGTATCTTGTTGCTAGTGATGCTTTTGGCGGGTATTCTGATTCAGCTCTACAATGGATATTTTCAATTCGACATAGGTTTGTATCTATTCCATTTATACATCATATTATTTATACCCCTGCTTGTATGGGCTTGTACATCAATATTTGTACATACCTTATTCCCAAATCCATATATTGGTATTTTTATTTTGCTTCTGGTGTGGGTAGGAGTTGGCAGTTTAGAACAAGTGGGAATTACCACCAGACTTTTAAAATTTAATACCCCGGGAGTCCTGGCATATTCAGATCTCAATGGATATGGACGAGCATTGCCCGCTTTCTTTTTAACCCAATGGTATTGGCTCATCTTCGGTCTACTTCTGTTACTTCTTTCTTATGGCCTGTGGTACCGAGGAACCCCATCTTCATTCAAAGACCGGATGAAACAAGGGAAACAGCGTTTTCGTGGACCGGTTGTTATCTATGGAAGTATTTTACTTACCGCCTTTATTGCAATGGGTTTCTTGATCTACGATAAAGAGGCTGAAAATAATAAAGGTTTGGAGCAAGAATCGAATTTGGTCTTTGAAAAATTTGAAGAGCGATTCGGAAAGTATGCAGGAACGCTTCAACCCAGAATTGTAGATGTAGAGACAACCATCCATCTCTATCCCGATGATCACAGTTTCCATATGGAAGGGTCCTACAAACTGATCAATAAACTAAACCGACCTATAGATACACTTTTGGTAAAAACCGGATTTGACGAGATCAGTGAAATTGACCTTAATAGAGAGTTTGAAGTAGTAACGTATGATTCATATTTTAAGTTTTCGGTGATCAAGTTAGGAGCAAGTCTTCGGCCTAACGATAGTCTTCGATTTGATTTCAAAGTTAAGAACACACCCGATACCTTTTTTCAGCAGAACTCCAGTGTATTGGAGAATGGAACCTTTTTAATGACCGATATTCTCCCGAGAATTGGGTATATGTTTGGGAATGAAAAATTGCAACCAGAGAATCCACGGGCTCTTCAAAATCATTTTCAAGCCTCAGACTCAGACCTGGTACATTTTAAGACGGTGGTTAGCACTTCGGAAGATCAGATTGCATTGGCGCCTGGGTATCTTCAAAAAGAATGGATGTCAGGGGATAGGAGATATTTTCAGTATCAAATGGAAAGCGATATCAAGTTCATATTTGCAGTGAATTCGGGAGTCTACCAAATAGGTAACACAAATCACAAAGGTATAGAGCTGTCGATCTATCATCACAAAGGACATGAGACCAATTTAAATGCCATGATGGACGGATTGAAAGCCGCTATCGATTTCAATACGGCCCTTTTTGGACCTTACCAGCACAGAGAAGCCCGTATTATTGAATTCCCCATGTCCCTGGGGTCCTATGCTACTACCATGGCCAATAACATTCCCACTTCAGAAATGCGCTTTATCGCCAATACCAAAACTTCTGAAGATAAGATCGATATAGCGTTTTATGTTTCAGCCCATGAACTCACTCACCAATGGTGGGGAAATCAGATCATTCCTGCTAATGCTTTAGGGGCTAGGTTCATTTCTGAAAGCGTTACCGATTATCTGTCATTCATGATCTATGGAAAGAGGTATGGAAAAGAAGAAGGTCAACGCTGGTTATCCCTTCAACGGCAGCGATATTTGAATGGAAGAACCCCATGGAAGGAAGACGAGCCTCCCTTGATTCTAGTCGATGAGCAGCAACCGATTTTCTATGGAAAGGGAACTTTGGCCTTGAACGCCATGAGACATTACCTGGGGGAAGTGAATCTACATAAAGTGTTGAATGACTTCCTGCAAGATTATAAATTTAAGGAAGCGCCATATCCCACTTCGTTAGAACTGGTAGAGCGTTTACGGATCGCCACTCCGGATTCATTGAAGTATGTGGTTTCCGATCTCTTTGAGACCGTCACTTTTACCGAAGCAAGTATTCAGAAGGCGTCTGTTTCTATGTCGGATTCAGAAAAGTATGAAATGAACCTGGAGCTTTCTGTTCGAAAACAAACGGATGATACCCCGGTGGAGGTTTTATGCCAGCATATTGAAATTGGCATTTATGATTTAGGAGGAGAAATAATTCAAATGGAAACCATCAAGGTTACTGAAGAGATCTCCACCCTAAAAATTATCTTAGGACGGGAACCGGCACGGGTGGTGGTCGATCCAAATATGCTACTCATCGAGCGAGAGAGAAATGACAATGAGTACGCACTCTAAAAGAGAACCCTCGATCTAATCGAGGGTTTTATTTATCTCAAGGAGTTACTCGTTAATATGGTTTTTAATCGTGCCTTAATATCCTCTCCGGCATCGAATACCATCTGTTCACTAGATGGGAATGGTACAAAATCGAATTCCAGGAATTTCAGGTCTTCTTCGGTCAAGGCTCTTTCGTCACCTCTAAATTTGGCGAATTCATTTTCGAAAACGAATTCAGAGGCTAAAGGGTAGTCATTCATTTTTCTGCCATTCAGTAAATCCCTGTATACGACATCTCCACCTACCAGTACGCTTTTGGTTTGAGTGGTGTACATCACTCGGGCGGTAACGATCTTATACACATCGACCTTAATGTCATTACCTAGACTATCTTTCATCACATTACCGTTTCGGTCCAATTTGTACTCCCAACCATCTCTGATCCGTTTTTTCCTTTTGAATTCTCTTTCCGAAATACGTTCCGGAGAGACAGAAATATCCCTGAAGTTTAGCGCAATTCCAAAATTATATTGGATTCCCTGTTGATGTTCCGAATGGTATTCGGTCCAAAAGTTATCCAGGCCATAGGTGTTGAAATCCAATAGTTCTCGTTCCAACCTGGCAGGAATGATCTGTCCGCTGTGGTTGTTCAGATTTACTCTAACAAAGTCGGTCCCTTCCAATTGAGCCCTATCCATTAAGCTTCTAAGGTTAGGATAATTGGCCTTTACTTTTCTCAGTTCATCCAGGCGCACATAGGCCGCTCGAGAGTCCATGATGGTATTATAACTTAAAAACTGATTGGCCTCGGCAAATAGGTCGTCAGCAAATTTATCTCGTGCTTCAATGAGCTTGTCACCATAGTTCACCATTTTGAACTTAGCATTTCTGCCCAAGGCATCACTATAGAGCGGCAACAGAGGACGAATGATATCCTGCCTGGTCTGCAGACCTTTATAGAGGTAGAATATCTCCTTAGACGAAGTTGGATTTTGATCTTTTTTCAGAAAGTTGATACGACGGGTATCTCGATCCACTACTTTTTTATAGGCTTCTTCCAACAACAGGGTGTGCTCTCCGCTTTTTTTGGAGTTTCTGTCCTTGGAAAGCTTTTTGATAGCAAAATGGATCGCCTGATCATAATTTCCCGTAGCCAGGAGTTTCTGGTTTCTTTTTACGCTATTACAACCCACGAGTAATAGCCCCGTAAACAATAAAAGTATAGTTGTTCTCATAACGAAAAGGTATTGGTTATTGGTTGGTAGGTACAATTGTGGTGCCAAATTTATAACTCACTGGCAGGTAGCACTTTACCGCTGCAATCGCCAAAACCGATTCGGACCTTGTCGTTTTTGCAATAACCTCTTAGAATCACATTGTCTCCATCCTGGATAAACTTGCGTTCACTTCCGTCACTCAATTTTAGTGGGTTTTGTCCACGCCAGGTTAATTCGAGCATAGAGCCATAGCTGTCCTTGGAAGGGCCCGAAATAGTACCACTCCCCATCATATCACCACTGCGCACATTACAGCCGTTTACCGTATGATGTGCCAATTGCTGTGCCATGGACCAATACATATATTTGAAGTTGGAGTTAGCCACTACATTTTCTTCGCCGCCTTCCGGTTGAATAATAGCTTGTAAATGAATGTCGAAATTCTTTGGTCCTTTCTGCTGTAGATACGGTAAGGGCTCAGGATCTTGTGGTGGACCTTCAACCCTAAATCCTTCCAGGGCGTCCAGGGTTACGATCCATGGAGAAATAGTAGAAGCAAAGTTCTTTCCGAGGAATGGGCCTAAGGGTACATATTCCCACGCTTGAATATCGCGAGCACTCCAGTCATTGAATAAGACCAAACCAAATATATTGTCCTCGGCTTCCTCAATACGTACTCGTTTTCCTAATATGTTGGTTGCCGTTGTAATAAACGCCATTTCCAATTCGAAGTCTAACAATTGGGTTGGACCAAACCCGGGTATACCATTGTCTCCAGGTTTTGTTTGGCCTACAGGCCTTCTCACCGGAGTTCCTGAAGGAATAATAGATGAACTCCTTCCGTGATAGCCAATGGGAATACGAAGCCAATTAGGTAGGAGTGCATTCTCCGGATCGCGAAAAAGAGAACCCACATTGGTAGCATGTTCCTTACTGGCATAGAAGTCTGTATAATCCCCAACATCCACCGGAAGTTGCATCTCCACCTCGTCCATCTTAAAGAGTACTTGCTTTCTGTGCTCCACATCGTCGCGCAGACCAGGACTCGTTTTCAGGAAAATATCCGAGATCCTATTTCGTACCAGTCGCCAGGTTTTTCTTCCGTCGGCAATGAAATCGTTTAAGGAGTCCTGAAGGAAAATATCATCGGTGAGTTCTATTCCCTTAAAATATCCGAGTTGATGCATGGCACCCAGGTCGATGGCATAATCACCAATGCGTGTTCCTATGGTAATTACATCGTCACGGGTTAAAAACACACCAAAAGGAATATTTTGAATAGGGAAATCACTATCGGCAGGAACGTCCAGCCAGGATTCGCGAGTGGGGTCGTTGGCAGTCAATGGCATAGCTAAGTTTTTTGTTGTTGGTAAAATGTTAATCAAATATATAATTTCTACAGGACTAACCACGCGATTTTGTTATTTTTGATCGGAAAATAAATACATAAAAATGATTGCTAGAGACGAACAGATTTTCGAGTTGATCGAAGCCGAAAAAGAACGACAGTTAAACGGACTGGAACTCATTGCTTCCGAGAATTTTGTAAGTGACCAGGTCATGGAAGCTGCAGGTTCTGTGTTGACCAATAAATATGCCGAAGGCTACCCGGGTAAGCGGTATTACGGAGGTTGCGAAGTGGTCGATGAAGTAGAACAGATCGCTATCGAGAGAGCAAAGACCCTTTTTGGTGCCGAATATGCCAATGTACAACCCCACAGTGGTTCTCAGGCTAACACCGCCGTTTTTGCAGCTTGCTTGAAACCCGGTGATAAATTCCTTGGATTCGACCTGTCTCATGGTGGACATTTAACCCATGGTTCTCCTGTTAACTTTTCAGGAAAACTTTACACTCCTGTGTTCTATGGAGTGGAAGAGGAGACGGGAATGCTTGACTACGATAAAATTGAAGCCATTGCTGTTGCCGAACAGCCCAAGATGATCATTGCAGGGGCTTCGGCTTATTCCAGAGAGATCGACTATAAGAGGTTTCGTGAGATTGCCGACAAGGTGGGGGCCATACTCCTGGCAGATATTGCACATCCAGCCGGCTTGATTGCTAAGGGTATTATTAGCGACCCCATTCCGCATTGCCATATTGTTACTACCACTACCCACAAGACGTTGCGTGGACCCAGAGGTGGGCTCATACTCATGGGGAAGGATTTTGATAATCCTTTTGGCTTGAAGCTAAAGAATGGGAACCTGAGAAAAATGTCCTCTTTACTAAATAGTGGAATCTTTCCGGGAAATCAGGGAGGTCCCCTAGAGCATATCATAGCGGCCAAGGCGATTGCCTTCGGAGAAGCCTTAACCGATGATTTCCTTCACTATATGATCCAGGTTAAAAAGAATGCGGCTGTGATGGCAGAAGCCTTTGTTCAGAAGGATTACAAGATCATAAGCGGAGGAACCGATAACCATATGATGTTGATCGATCTTCGCAACAAGAGCATCTCTGGTAAGGAAGCCGAAGAAGCCCTTGGAAAAGCAGATATAACGGTCAACAAGAATATGGTTCCCTTTGATGATAAATCTCCTTTCGTTACCAGTGGGATCCGCATAGGCACTGCTGCCATTACAACCAGAGGACTGAAGGAGGAGGATATGCTTCAAATTGTTGAATTGATCGATGAGGCCTTGATGAACCATACAGATGCAGAAAAATTAGAAGCAGTAGCGAGTAAGGTAAATGAGATGATGGCAGGAAAACCGCTGTTTCAGAGTTAATAACACCTTTTCTTCTTGAACGTCTTTGCGAGAGCAAAGACTTTCTTTGTATTTGTAGTAGGATAACTAATTCAAGATTCAGGATGAAACTCAATTCATTGGCCTACTTTGCTTCCATGGTCCTTTTATTTTATTCAATTCCATTATCAGGGACAAACGATTACTAAGAAATTACTGAGGAAGTAGCCCCCTAAAATGAGACCCGAAAGACCAGATTGGGAGTAAATCCAAGGCCAAACTGGGTACGCTCGATAATTTGTGTAGCGTCTTCGTCTTCATCTATTCTGAATTCCTTGCCAATTTCATTCTCTCGTTGGTACAGGTTTAATGCTGAAATACCAATTCGTGAGCGGTACTTATTTCCTTTGAGTAGATAAAAATCGTATACTACTGAAGCATCCAATCGATGATAATTTTCCAGACGCTCTCCATTTTGGTCCTGATAAACCAGGCGCACATCTTCGAAACCATTTTCGTCGACCACCGTTTCAACGCCTGTGGGTTGAGAAAAGGGTCTCCCGCTAGCAAACGTCCAACCCAGGGAAAATTGTAGGTCTTTCCATTTGTAGGTATTGGAAAGGGTAATTACGTGCCTTTGATCGAAGTTTCCGGGGAATTGTGATTCCTGTAGTTCGGGAAAATTGAATTGAGTCTTGCTTAATGAATAACTGATCCAACTTCTAAAATTACCGACCCTCTTTTTTAGTAGAATATCCATACCGTAGGCATCGCTGAGTCCTTCTGCGTAATCGCCTTCCGTTCCATTTCCGGTGTTATTAAAGCCCCGACTAAACGTGGTAAGCCCTTCGATGCGTTTGTAAAAAACATCCAAATCTATGTTCCATCCATTGTTAGAAAAAAGAAAACCAGTGGTTAACTGTTGATTGTTTAAAACAGGGATGTCTGCAGCATCGGCCAGGACCCAAATATTGTTTCCAACTCCAATGTCGTTAGATTCGAATTCGATCAATTGGCTGATGTATTGGTTTTTAATTTCACCCGAAGCTTTTATTCGCAGATGATCCAGCACCCTAGTTTCAAAATAGACCCGGGGTTCGAAAAGCAAATTGGAATCGGTAGCCAACCAATTTACCCGAAGTCCTCCTCTAAGCAATGTACTTTCACTCTCCAGTTGGTACTCAGCAAAAATAGCGTGATTCGACAGACGTTCGCTTTCGTCTTCACTTATTTCCTGTTCCCCGTCTTCAATCTCGTCGATGATATAGGAAACCCTGTTGTTACTAAATTCATATCCTGCCAGTAGACTGGTTTTTTCTGAAAAATGATATCGAGATTGCAGAGAAATTCCAAGGTCGCCTACAGCATTTCTCTTCTGAGATACAAAGCCTTCCGTTTCGTCTACTTCAATCTCTCTTTCCAAAAATGAAAAGTCTGAATCGTATTGGGAAAGGTATCCTTTCAGAGACCAACTCAGTGCATCACTGGCCGTATGATCCCACTTTACGCTATAACCGTTGTTCGTTACCTTAAGTTGATCTGTAGTATTTAATTCATCCGTTTGTACCTCATAATCCAGGTTGTTTTTCAACAACAAGGTGCTAAAGGCTAATTTATCCTTTGACGTAGGACGCCAAATGGCCTTGATGTTGAAATCGGTAAATTCGAAAATGCTGCTTAATTCTTCAAAGTTTTCCTCTGTACTATTCTGCCCTTCAATGATCTTGGTGTTTTGAAAAACCTTTTCTCCCAGTTTTTGATAAGTCACAGTTTCCAAAACGTCGGCAAAAGACCTACGCCCTGAGGCGATAAGTGCAAAATTGTTAGTGACGGGTGCTTTAATATACAGGTCTGCCTGTGTGAGATTGAACCCAGCTCCCGCCTGTAATTTGTGTGGAATTTCATCTACAGAAGTAATATCAATGACCCCGGAAATTCGATCGCCATATCGAGAACTGGTTCCACTTCGGTATACATGGACCTTATCTGTAATGTACGGATTGAATGCCGAAATTTGACCAAAGAAATGCCCTTGATGGTACATCTTAATGCCGTCCCAAAGTACCAGATTCTGGTCTGGCGTTCCTCCACGTACATGCAAGCCAGAGGCAGTTTCCAGGGGGCTGGAGATTCCAGGGAGGAGCTGTAGACTTTGAAGCACGTCGGGTTCTGTTAAACCGGGCAAGATGCCCAATCTTCTCGGTTTTAGCTGAACGGAACCGTCCTGGTTGTTTCTATCAAATCCTCTGGTAAGGTACTCCCTTAGCGGTACCACAGCTAACTGGATGGGGTTAGACAACAATACAATATCCAGGCATTCACCCTCGACAAAGCGCGCCACAGGAATTCGTAAGGTTTCATGACCAACGAATTGGATCTCTACTTGATCATCGACATTGAGCCCGTCCAGGATAAAGCGCCCATCCTGTCCCGAAGCGGTTCCTTTTTGTTCTCCAGGAACATAAATACTAGCAAATTCCAGTGGTTCGTTATAGGTATGATCCTTGATGATTCCACAGATTCGAATACCTTGTTCTTTTGTTTTGACAACGAGGTAATTGGCAGCGTCCACTTTCCGTATGCTCAGGTTGTTTTGAAAACGTAATTCATTGATCACCCCTTCGAGATCGAGGTTGCCATTATAACTGAAGTTTCGATCGATCAGTAGGTCACTATTGTAAGAAAAACGAATGGAAAAGAAGGTCTCAACGTCACGGATAACCTTAGAAAGAGGAGTGTCTTTATAATCCAGGGATAGCTTTTTTTCCTGGGCTATGGAAGAAAATGAAACGATTAAAAGAAGCCCACATATAAAATGCCGCATGGATCACTTTTTGATGGTAACGTTATTATTGCCATCAAAAGTATATTTAATTTCCAAAGCGTCAAAAACTGTGTGCAAAGCTAGAGATACATCTGTATGGTTAAAGCGTCCGGTAAAAGATGACTTAGGTAATAGTGCCTTTGGTCCAATGGTAATGTCAAACTGGCGCTCAATTTCCATCACTACCTGGAGTATGGGAGTACTCTCAAAGGCACTTTCCTGGCGTAACCAGGGAGCCTCACTCAAATCGGTTCCATAACTAAAAATGGTCTTGCCAGAGGCCTGTACTCCCTCACTCTTATTGAGTGTGTAGGTTTTTTCAGGGAGGTCCACCTGTACCCTGCCTTCAAAACACTTTACATCTAAAAACTCTGTTCTGGCGCTCACTAAAAATACGGTTCCTAAAACTTGAATGTCACCTTCTGCTGTTTCCACTTTGAACGGTACTCCTTTGTTCACTTCAAATTGGGCTTCCCCCTGCAATTTGATCGTGCGTTTTTCATCCCAGGAATTGGAGGAGTAAGAGAGGGAAGATTCTGCGTTGAGGTAAGCCCTGGAACCGTCTGGTAGCTCAACGGTAAGGGTTTCCCCGGTTCCTGTACGATATTGGGTTTGGGAAAAGAACAAGAAATACCCAAGAATTAACACAACCGAAGCTGCAATACCATATCCCCAAACCGGAAAGAGCTTTCGGGTAGGGGTTGTTGGTTTTTCTATAGTTTGTTCCCGCAGTGTTTTCCAGGCAGCTTGTCGATCATACGAAGGAGCTATTAACCGGTCTGCTCCTTCGTTGATCTTTGCATATTCAGAATATTCGGGGGACTTTTCAAACTGTTCGAGCTCGGTGGGAGTTAATTCACCTGCGATCCATCGTGCTAAAAAAGTCTCATCGTAGTTTTTTTCCATAATTCTTTTTAGGAGTGCTTTGCATGTAAACCCTTTAAGGTTGAAATACCCTACCTCTTCTTGTCAAAATATTTTATTTCTTTTCTCAAATGAACCAACGCCATATGCATTCGTTTTTCCACTGCTTTTACCGAAATATCTAACATTTGAGCAATTTCCTGGTATTTTTTCTTTTCAATTTTATGCAACAAAAATACTTCACGTTGCTTTTCTGAAAGATTGGCGATGGCATCATTCAATTGCTTTTCAAATTCTTTCTCTTCCAGAACGAACTGCGGAGATTCGACTACTGCTCCAGGCTTATGTTGTTTTTTGTATTCCAGACGAACCTTTTTTTTGGCAACGTCCTTTAAAAAATAATTGCGAGCAACCTTGTAGATAAATGCTTTGACATTTTTTAGAGGCACTTTAGCACAGTTTTCCCATAACTTGATAAATGCCTTTTGAACCAAGTCGTCTGCCTGAGCCGTATCGCCACAATTGTAGTAAGCATAATTTCGAAGTAGCGTACTGTATTGATAAAAAACATTTTCAAATACTTGTTCTTCGCAGATAGAATCTTCCGGCTTGTCCGTCAAAATGTAGGTTTTTTTAGTTGTGTCTAATGTACATAATTATTCAAATTAAGGCGAAAACAAAAAAAATAAAATAGAAAGGTAGGGTAATGAGAAGGTGAGGGGTTTCTAACCTAAACATAAAACAAAAACCATGAAGAAATTATTTAATTACCTGACGCTAACCCTATTTTCAATGAGCCTGTTTTTCATTTCTTGTTCTAAAGACAACGATGATAAATCCGGAGCATCGGATACCGCAAATGCACAAGTTGCTCTTACTTTGAAAAGCATTCTTCAGGATGTGAAAGCCGCAAATTCCTCAACCAGTGGTGATGACAACAACGAAAACGACGATGATTACGGAGACGATTGCCTCGAGTTCCTGGAGTGTTTTGAGTTTCAATTTCCCCTTACAGCCATACAAACCGATGGCACCCAGGTAGAAATTAATGATGATGAAGGCCTTTTTAACTTTATCGAGGCACAAGAAGATGATTACGAGCCCAATTTTGTCTTCCCAATCACAATTATCCTGGACGACGACGAAACAAGGGTCTTGAATAGTCTGGAAGATCTTGACGAAGCCTTTGATTACTGTGAAGATGAATTTGAGTGTTTTGAACTGGTTTTTCCCATTACCCTTATTGACGAAAATGACAACCAGGTGGTTATCAATAATGAAGAGGAGTTATTTGCATTTATCGATTCGCAAAGCGATGATTATGAAATCGAAGTGGTATATCCTGTGGAGGTTTCAATAGATGGTGAGATCATTACTATTGCAAATGACGATGAAATGGAAGAATTGTACGAGGAGTGCGACGATGATTGGGACGATGTTATGTGCTTCGAGTTTGTGTTCCCTATTCAAATGACGGAGAATGGAGAGGTTGTTACTATAAACGATGAAGACGAATTGTTCGATTTCATCGAAGGGATTGAAGATGGGGAGGAAATCGATTTCGTCTATCCCTTCGATGTACTTCTTGAGGACGATAGCACACTGACAATAAATACCGGAGCCGAATTTTTTGCCCTATTAGAATCTTGCCTCTAACTGCCATGGGCTACGCCTATGTCTCAAGGACCTCGGAAGGCCGAGGTCCTTTACTTAAACTTTAGTAACTGAAATTTTCGGTAAGGGCCCCACAGACTCTAAATATGTTGTTCCCTATAGGCCGATACAAATCCCTTTCTTATGTTACCATTTACCATCATCACTCTTTTGACCACCGTCCTTATTATCTATGGAATCCTTGAATACCGGAGACATCAAAAGTATCTAAGGTCAATTCCTATTCGAATCCATGTCAACGGAACACGCGGGAAGTCAAGCGTCACCCGATTGCTGGGCGCAGGATTGAGAGCAGGAGGGATGAGCACTATTACCAAAGTTACAGGGACTTTTCCTCGAATTATTTTACCCGATGGAACAGAAGCCGTAGTACATAGAAAGGAAAAAGCGAATATTCTAGAGCAGTTGGATATTATAAGATACTGTGCCCAGCAAAAGGCAGAGGTCTTGATCATTGAATGTATGGCGCTTCAACCAATATATCAGCGAATTACAGAACATCAAATGGTGAAGGCATCCATTGGGGTGATTACTAATATTCGATTGGATCACCTAGATGTAATGGGCCCCAGGTTGGACGATGTGGCACAAGCCATTTGTAAAACCATCCCTAAACGATCAAAGGTATTTACTTGCGAGGATCGCTATTTAGGTTATATGAACAAGGTGGCCGACTTACGGAAAACCAAACTTCATCAAAGTAGTGGAACCTCCATTTCGGATGCGGAAATGCAAGGATTTACGTATATCGAACACAAGGAAAATGTTGCGTTGGCTTTGGATATTTGCAGTGAGCTGGGAGTTGATCGTTCGGTGGCTCTGAAAGAAATGAAACGGTCCGTTCCCGATGAAGGGGTCCTGCGCAGATTTACAGTGTACTTTGAAGGGAAACGCATTCATTTTTACAATGCTCTGGCTGCTAATGACCCGGAATCTACGTTAATGATCTGGAACAGTATCCTGGCGCAGACCGAGCCAGATGAGCATCTCATGATTGTACTCAATACCCGAAAGGACAGACAAGATCGTTCTGTCCGATTGGTGGAGATGATCAGCTCTTTGAAGTATACCTCGGTTGGACTCACTGGCGAATCCCTGGATCAAGTATGCCTCATGTGTAAAAAACAGGGGATATTCAAAACGGAGATTATACCTGTAGGGACTAAACCTACGCTACAACAATACCTTCAGCTTTGTAGCAATTCAGACTCGAAAACAACGATTCTGGCCATAGGTAATATGGGTGCAGGAGGAGCTGAATTGGCAGAGTATTTCGAACAGAACCATCAATAATCAAAACATCCTATATGATCGAATTATCAGTGACCCTTGGGATCATTATCAGTCTCTTTTTTATCGAAAAATTTGGAATGGCGGCCGGAGGAATTATCATTCCCGGTTATATCGCATTGCAGCTTACTACTATAGATCGGCTTCTAGGCCTGGTAGTAATTTCCTTCGTCACCTACCTCCTTATAAAAATGATAGGTAGGTTTACCTTTCTGTTTGGGCGTCGGCAAATGGTAGTTGCATTGCTAATTGGAACCATACTGTCTATAGTGTCGCATCACTTCCTCATATTCAATACATCTAGTTCTACCGTAGAATTAAGCGCTATAGGCTGGGTGATTCCAGGGCTTATTGCGCACTGGGCAGCCAAGCAAGGATTTGTAAAAACCCTGGCCATGATGGCCGTTACCTCTGTGATTGTCCGGTTGTTGGTCATCCTTTGCTTTCTTGGAGAGTCCTTACCCGAATTGTATTAAAAACACATACTTATGAATAACATATCCATACGTTCCACTTTAGTTCTCAGTATTCTGGGAGCATTGGCTATTTCATTATTGATCATTGTTGAAAATTCAAAGAAATTTCAGAAGCAGCCGTATTTTCAGGAAAAACTCAGAGCCGCAAAGCTTACCGAGCGGTGTATGAAACATCTCAAAGGAGTCTACTTTGCCAAGGAGATAGCGCTGGATAATATCAATGATCCAAATGGTACAGGACTTATTGGTCCGCAATTTTCGGGAATTACCTCTGGGAGAGGTTCGCTCCCAATAAAACTGTCTACTACCAACCCTAATTTCGCTGCTATGATCGTAGAGGAGATCAAAAAGGCCGGAATTAAACGTGGAGATAAAGTGGCCCTGTGTTTTACCGGGTCATTTCCGGCCCTGGATATTGCAACGAGTGCTGCGGTTCAAACATTAGGGCTTCGGCCTATCTTGATAACTTCTGTTACCTCCTCTTCCTGGGGAGCGAATGCGCCAAACCTCACTTGGCTCGATATGCATACCAGTCTCTATGAATCGGGACTACTGTCTTTTTTACCTGTTGCTTCCTCCATAGGCGGTAATCAGGACATCGGGCGTACGTTGAGCAAGGAAGGAAGGGAACTGGCTGAGGCGGCCATCATCAGGAATAATTTAGAGTATATCAATCAGGGAACTCTGGAGGGTAACATTGCGAAGCGCATGGAGATCTTTGAAAGATCCGGTTTGGAAGAGGTCAAGCTCTTCATTAATGTAGGAGGGGGAATTGCCAGCCTTGGAAGCAATCAAAATGCCAATACCCTTCCGTCCGGACTTCAAACCCAGGTAAAATTAGTAAATATCCCCGATGCGAAAGGGGTGTACTTCGAGATGGCAAAACGCGATATCCCAATCGTAAACCTCCTTAATGTGAGCAGATTAATGGCTCGGTACGACCTTCCTAGAGATCCTGTGCCTTTGCCTAAAATTGGAGATGGAAAACTTTATTGGGCGTACAAGTACAATTTGAAGATTGTAGTGATTGTCACCCTTGTTTTTATGGGGCTCATTATTGCCGTCATGTACTACGATAAGAAACAAAACAAATTAGGAACCCAAATCATCAACAAGAATGAATAAAATTCACAACTGGAGTCGAGGAATACGCTATTGCCTTATCGTGACATTGAGCTGTGCTACGTTGAATGCGCAACAACGAAAAGAGATTCGTCCAAAACAATTTGTAAGCCTGGTTCATATGACAGGAGATCGGGATTTTGTGTATTACGCCCTTTCAGAAAAAAACAAAACCACGATCGAAGTCGAGGGCCCAGGAAAACTTATCGTCTTTAACCGAGCACGATTGGAAGAGAATGAAAGGTTTTCCCAACCCTATTACTTGAAATATATTAGAAACGGTCAATTGATCCAATCTAAGACGGTCGGTCCCCAAGCCATTTCCAAAAAGGTAAAGTACAAAGGAAAACTTAAGGGGACACCTAGTAAGGCGGACAAAGAAGTAATTAAAATCCCCCCAGGTAAGCACCAATTGAGTTTTTTCAAACACAAAGCAAGACACAATGCCCATGTCCGATTCGTATTTGAGGCACAGGAGAAACTCGATTGGAAGGAGATACAATCTGTTAATGCATTGGAGCGAGTGGGAATACAACATAGCGCCTCGGGAAAGCATAAAGAATATTTCAGAATCGATTCCAACCGGAAGTTTCAATTCACGGCGACCGGTCAAAAAAAGATACGAGTATACATACGAGGCGACTTCAACTATAGAATGCATGCGCAAAATGTGATCCGCCTGGTATTGTTGAAGGATGGAATTGAAGAAGCCACCTATAAACTTACCTGTAGGCGGTCTCAAACTGTGGAGTTTGTGAATGAAAAAAAGTTGATTCCTGGGACACTGAGGAAGGTATACATAGAAATCGAAAATACCACTACACCGCACCAATACGAACTGTATCTCAAGGATACCTCCAAATCTGCTTTGATAAGAGTAGCCCTTGGAAACGATCCTGTTAAACCTATTTAACCTTTATACCCAATACTTTTAAGCATGTTCAAGTACTTTCTCTTCCCATTCATGTTGATTCCATTCACCCAACTGTTTGCCCAAATCGAGACCGATCTTGACCTGGAGACACAATCTGGTTATGAGCAGAATATTTTTAGATTTCCCAAAACCTTTTTCGACGAGGAACAGGACACCTTATTGGGGCCGCAGGAGACCTATCGAAGCAGTCTCTATCAGAGCGTCAATTTCAGATTGCTTTTCACCAAGACCTTCGGAAAGCAGGAATTGACCTTCCGAACCAATCCGCAAGGGCGTTACTATTTCGAAGACGAGGAAGCCAGCTATTATACTCTTTACAATAGATTGCGATATCAAAACCGACTGTCGAGAAAAACCCAATGGAATGTAACTGCTCGATTTAATTTCCGGGATCGGGATGGAGAGAATCTGGATGATAGCGATCTGAGATTTCCACTGGGATATACACATCTTGAAATATCCTCGGGGTTGAACTTTAGAGCTTATAAACAGAATCGCTCTTATTTGGAAGTGCGATCCGGAAATCGGAATTATAAGGATGCCACTACAGATGCCTTGCAATACAATTTTCTCGGGGTTCATTTTACCTATAGGAATGTTTTCAAACGCGTAACGGGGTATCATAGTTATGGAGTTGAAATCGAGGCCACCCAACGCTCCTACAGCCGTGTATATATTGATCCAGATCGGGAAACGGACCGATTCAATTGGTTCTACACATCGGTTGAAGGTTTTTACAGATGTCCAATCGCAAAGAATTGGCAACTACGTCCTTCATTGATCTGGACGCGACGCAAAGACAACAAGGAAACATTCTCATATTCTGAAATACGACCAGGTGCATCCATTCGATATAACGAATCGCGATTTTCCATGCGCTTTAACGCCAGCTATACCCTTCGAAATTTTGACGTACTTCGGGCAACCGATAGCGATAATACGGATTTGGGAGCCCTTCGGTTTGGATATACTCGATTCCGGTTGGAAGCGAGTTATCCTATTGCTAAGAATATGTATTTAGAGTTTGATGGTTACTGGAATGGTCGAAATTCCAACAGGACTAACGTTAATAAGTTGTTCTTCCGAAGTTATGAATACTACCATGCCGGTTTTGGTGTAAAGTTGGACTTGTAGGTAGAACCCATCTCCGAAATCCGTATTTTTGACGGACCAAGGATTTCAACCATGTGTCTAATCCAAACAGAACGCCTTCAGTTACAGCAAATTTCCCTCAAGGATGCACCCTTCTATGTACAGCTTTTTAACACCGAGGCGTGGTTAAAGTATATAGGCGATAGGAACGTACGCTCTGTTTCTCAGGCGGAGGCTTATATAGAAAAGAATTACCTGCCTAGTTACAAAAAACATGGATATGGAGCTTACACCGTAAAGCTTAAGGAAACTGGCCAAACCATAGGAGCTTGTGGTTTGTACAAACGTGACAGTCTGGAGTATCCGGATATCGGATTTTCTTTTTTAACGGAATATATCGGTAAAGGGTATGGATTCGAAGCAGCGTCCGCCGTTCTGGAATACGCCAGGGATGTCTTGGGACTCAACACCATTTTGGGAGTTACGGTTTCCTATAACACCGCCTCTATTAAGCTATTGGAGAAACTTGGACTTAGGCAAAAGGGAACCTTCACCTTCCATAACGACCCTGAGGAACTACTTCTTTTTCAAATTAAATACTAAAATAGAGTGAGTTAGATAATTATAACACTACCTTCGCACTTTAATAATTTAATATTTTTATAATGAGTACAGGTACAGTAAAATTCTTCAACGATTCGAAAGGATATGGTTTTATTACAGAAGAAGGTGCAGACAAAGATCATTTCGTACACATCTCCGGATTAATCGATGAAGTTCGTGAAGGAGATAAAGTAGAATTTGAGCTAAAAGAAGGTAACAAAGGTTTAAATGCAGTAAACGTAAGAGTACTGTAACTAGATATTTTTTATTTTTTGGAACCCATCACCTTTTGGTCGATGGGTTTTTTTGTGCAAACTTTGGTTTTGTACTTTTACACAGAAATCTTTTTTATGGATATTATTACTTCAAGACTTAGCTTGTTACCACTTCGTGAATCGGACTACGATGAAATTCACACCATGAACTCCTATGCGCAAGTGGCTCAATATAATACCATTGGTATTCCCGAAGATATTGGAGTTACAAAAAAACTACTAGATGGCGTCCTTAGGAATGAACAATCCCTGGTTTGGGTGATACGTACGTTGGAGGATGCTACATTTGTGGGGGAGATTGGTATGAATCTATCAGCTAAGAAATACCGTAAGAGTGAGATTTATTATAGTCTTCATCCGGACCAATGGGGAAATGGTTATGCTATGGAGGGGGTTCAGGCTATTATTAATTATGGATTTAGTGAGTTGAACCTACACCGGATCCAGGCGGGTGTGGCCGTTGAGAATATAAGGTCTATATCATTATTGGAACGCCTGGGAATGACTAGAGAAGGTTTGTGTAGAAAAATTTTACCACTTCAAAGCGGTTGGAGTGACAACTATATGTACGCTATCCTTGAGGAGGACCCCCGGGATTACTAACCGAGAATACCTCATATGATGTATTTCCGGTTGTTCTCTAATTACTTATTTTTAAGGTTGTTAATCAACCTTTATTCCATTCTTGCGAAGCCACAATTTAAAATACCGACTTTTTGTTATTTGGGTTTGGATAACAGGATCGTGTTTCGGACAGTTTTACGAAACCACCCGCTATGCAGATCATAATGGCTTGCCGTCACGAATTGTTAGGGATGTGTCTCAAGATAGTCTTGGGTATTTATGGGTAGCAGGGAACAATGGTTTATATAAGTTTGATGGGAAAAAGTTCTATGGTTATTACGCTAAACTGGGAGATACCATTGGCCTCAGGGACAATAAGATCAACACGGTTTTAGCAGGTAGGAATAATAAGGTCTGGATTGCCACTCCAAAAGGTCTTCATCTTCTGGAAGGCGAGGGAATCCATTATGTTCGCCTGAAGGATAACCCTTCCCAATCTGAAGATCATATTATTGCATTATTCGAAGACAGCGATGGAAAAATATGGATTGGCACCTATGGAGGTTTATTTGTTATAGACCTCAAAGAGGATTCAATTCATGATTTTTCTTCTGGTGATGAGAAGCTCTTCAAAAATACATCCGTAACAGGTATAACCGAAGATACCCAAGGCCGAATTTGGGTATGTAGGTCTATTAAACCGCCAGTGATAGTTCATAAAGATAATTACCAAACCCTGGAAGTTACGTTACATATAGAAGGTCAACAGGATATATCTACACTCAATCCTTTTAAATATGTTCCCTATTCAAAAGACTATATGCTGGTTAGCTCTGGTACTGGATTATATAAGGCGAGTCGGCTGCAAGAAGGCATTTGGAAAGTTGAAAATTTTAGGGATGAACAGGGAAGTCTGGCGGCAAGGCACTTCCTGTACAATACCATTATTGATCGGGAATGCTATATCTGGAATGCTACCTGGAAAAATTATTTTACCAAGTATCGTTTGGAAGATGGAATGTTATTAGAAGAAGAGGTCATTAGTAACAATGGTTTTTTGGATATGTCCGTCTTTGCTAGAAGTTTGTTCGAAGATTCTCAAGGAAATATCTGGATACCTAATTCTAACGGACTTTATAAGTTCAGTAGGGATTCAGGAAAATTGAGTGTCTTTCCCCCTAATCATGTGGATAATTGCCTGGAGAATATCAGTATCTATGGTTTTGCTGAAGATGGAGGAGGACACTTATGGGTGAACACGCCTACCCACCTATATCGAATAAACAAAACAGATATCCTTGAACGGCGTTGTCCAGAAGACTTTCTGACTTTTCAAAATCCACATTTCGCCTTGGCCCGAGACTTGTTGGTCGATAGTCAAAACCGACTTTGGATCAGCGGATCGGAAGGTCTTAGTGTGGCCCAGTTGGATGGAAATTTTGAACCAGGACCTTTTAGTCATTTTACAGAAAAGGAGGGTCTTCCTCATAAATGGTCCAACGGAATCCTTGAACAAGATCCAAATACCTTCTGGGTGGGAAATTACATTCGGTTGATCAAAATCCAACTGCCAGGTGGAGATTTCCAGAGGCCTATAATCACTTCATACAATTCGAATGAAGAACGCGAGGATGCCCTGGTGAATTCCTTTACACTCCAGTTGGAAATGGACAAGGATGAAAATCTTTGGGTCGGCACTTTTTCCGGGATAAGCAAACTGGTATCCGATGAGGGCGAAGGTGTCTTCAAGAATTATCTCAGTGAGTTGGGAGCTATCGACCAACTAAGTAATAATTCCATAAAGAAAATATTCAAAGACAGTAAAGGGAGACTGTGGGTAGGGACACAAACCGGACTCAATCTTTATGTGCCGGAGGAGGACCGTTTTTTGCAATTTGGCAGAAAAGACGGACTTCCATCCGAATACATTCTTGGAATCGCAGAGAATTCCAAGGGACAACTATGGATTACCACGACTCAGGGCGTCTTTAAGGCCATTTATAATGAATCCATGAAGGGATTTGTTCATATAGATTACTTTACCAAACGAGAGGGTTTGGCGGATAATATTTCCAATAGAAATGCCCTGTACATTGATTCAGACGATAATGTGTTTATAGGTAGTGCAAAAGGAATAAGTATTTTCAATAAAGATAACGTAGCAGTGAATGCTCGGGAGTTTCATATGGCCCTTACCACTTTGGGAACTACTGGAAAGTCCCAACAAGGGTTTAAAAGTATTAAATCGGAAATGACCAATAATGAGATCGATCTATCCTATAGAAATAACTCCATACAACTCAATTATGCGGTATTGGATTATACCAACCCGTCTCATAATACCTACAGGCATAAGTTCTTACCTGTTAGTGAAGATTGGATCTATACCCAAGGGAATTCAGAATTAAATTACTATCATTTAGCACCTGGTGAATATCAATTGGTGTTAGATGGGAGTAATAGTCAGGGGATTTGGTCTAAAGCCCCTATAAAATTAAAGATTGTTATCAAACCTCCTTTTTGGAAATCCGGTTGGGCCATAGCGTTATATGCCTTGTTCGTTGCGAGCTTGGTGCGTCTTTTCTATGTGTTCCGAATTCGAAAGCGAATGA
>JBCBDM010000003.1:0-48135 GCA_038529705.1 Bacteroidota bacterium | reverse complement strand
TATTGAAAAGATAAAGGCTTTACGGCCCGACCTTGTTATTTGTAATAAGGAAGAGAATACACAGAGAATCGTGGAAGAACTGGAGCCGTTGGCACCAGTGTGGGTAAGCGATATAAATACGCTTGAAGATAGTCTCGATATGATCCGTAAATTAGGAGTTCTATTGAGTGTTTCTGAAAGGGCTTCAGAGATTATCACTATGATTACTTCGGAAGCGGATGTCTTTGCGCACTTTATGCTGAATCGGCCAGTGAGAAAAGTGGCCTACCTAATTTGGAAGAAACCTTATATGGCGGCGGGTTCCGATTCTTTTATCCATGAACTGTTGAAACTGAATAAATTTCAGAATATAATCGTAGAAACGCGCTATCCTGAAGTTTCCGTTTCCGTATTGAAGGAAGCGGATCTTATTTTACTCTCTAGCGAACCTTACCCATTCAAGGAAAAAGATGCCCGAGAGCTGGAAGCGCTAACAGGCAAAGAAGTACGTTTGGTAGACGGTGAATTCTTTAGCTGGTACGGTTCCCGCCTACAAGCTGCCTTTTCTTATTTCAGGACCTTGCATTAGTTACTTAATTACTTTAAAAGTCCTGGAAATTCGGTTCGAGGAAACTTCAATGACATATATGCCTGAAGACAAATGACTCATATCGAGGGCAGGGTTGATAGTATCCACTTGGGTTGTTAGAATTAGATTTCCCATGGCATCATAGGCCTTTATACTATGAATTAAGGATGTAGTGTTGATATAAAGAATATCGGTCACTGGATTAGGATATACCGTGAAGTCGATGGGTTGATGATCTTCTCTGCCTATAATTACACCTTCAATGACTAAAACATCGTCTATATAATACTCATTGTTATTGTCAATAGAGAAGAAGTCAATTCCTCCTAAGCTGGGATCCTCCAGAAATGGTCCGGGTAGGGGGGCGTGAACCAGGGTTCCATCTATGGTGATCTCATAAGTAAGTTCGTCTACATCTACATATATTTCAACAGGAAACCAGGTTTCTTCAGGATAGGTGGCGGTATCGCCGGTAGCATCGTCCTCAAATATTCCTGGGTTGACTCCTCCATTATTAAAGAATAAATTCCCGGAATTAAAAACTCCCAGACCTCCATTACCAGCACCTTCATACCCAGTAGTTGTATTGGTTTCAGTTTCCCCTTGGATGTTGAAATAGGCCGTTTTGCCCGTAGGAATATACATATTGAATGAAATGAAATAATTTCCAAAAGTTTGATTTCCTAACAGTAACAGACAATCCTGGAGGGATCCAGGACCTATAAACCCTGCCTGGTTACCGCTTCCTGTCGATACACCCTCAACCACCAAGATGTTCGACCCATCTGAAGGGTCTCCACTCCAAGTAGACCATACGGTTGGATTTTGTTCTCCCATGTCTCCGGGAACATAGAATTCGAAATCGTCTTCAATAAGCTGCGCATCGATGGTTGAAACAAGAGAAAAAAGAAAGATCGAAAAGAGGTAGAATTTTTTCATAAGCATTGACGTTATCATTTATTTCCTGATAATAGGAATAGGAACCCAATGACGGGACCATTATTTCTCATGGAAATGAATAAAGGTTTATTACTATAACAACGCTAAGACAGATTTACCACCTTCAAGCGCAGTTTATTTAATCCTGCAATACAAATACTTTTCTCAAAAGGTCTGTGGTTCGAGACGACACCTTGGTTCGGATTTGTTTCTCCTCCACAGCGATCATGGTATATACTCCTTTGAGCGCCTCATTGGTGACATAGTCTGTGAGATCAGGATTGACCTTGTTCACGAATGGAATTGTATTGTATTTATTGATAATGTTCGTCCAAATTTGATCGGCGCCCACTCTGGAGAAAGAACTTTCTATGACCGGATTGAATTTATTATATAATGCCGTATTGGTTCTGCCTTTTAAGTAGTTGGTAGCGGCATTATCCGGCCCTAGTAAGATATTCTTGGCATCGTTGAAAGTAATGCCCTTTACCGCATCTACAAATATGGGAGTGGCTTCCTTTACCGCATCCTCTGCCGCTCGATTTAGAGCAATAAGGCCTTGATCTGCCAAATTCCCCAGTCCAATATCTCTCAAGGCTTTATCGACCTTTTGTAGCTCCTGTGGCAGAAGAATCTTAACCAGTTGATTCTTATAGAATCCGTCTTTTTGAGTGAGCTTGGTCACCTGTTTATCGATACCAAAATCCAGTGCCTGGCGCAGTCCGTTGCTTATCATGGCATCGCTAATACCTCCACCACCTGTGGGCACGGTACCTACAACATTTTGAAGCTCATCGCAGGAGACAAGAAAAAAGGAAAGAGATAGAAATAAAACTAAAATTTTCTTATGCATCATTGTATCTGTGTTTTAAATTAAAGGTACAAAAAAGGCCCTTCTTGCGAAGAGCCTTTTATTATATAAGATATAAATCTCTTATTTGATAATCTTAACAGTCTTAGAAGCTCCGTCGATAGTTACTTGTACCAAGTAAGCACCAGAGTTAAGAGCACTCATGTCGATGCTTGGAGAAATAGCGTCTGGAGTAGACGAAAGAACTAGTTTTCCTAATACATCATAAACATTGATTGCGTCAACAGAAGCAGCAGAACGGATGTTCAATACGTCTTCTACCGGGTTAGGATACACGCTGAAGTTGTTAGCAGCGAAATCATCTGTACTAGCGATATCACCTTCTACGAACAATAGATTGTCGATATAGTATTCAGCACAGGCACAGAATGGGAAGAAGTTAACTCCTCCAAGAGTGGCATCAGCCTGGAATGGAACGGGAACCGCGTTGATCAAGTTACCGTCAACAGTCATCTGGTAAGTTAAAGCGTCCACATCAAATTTGATTCTAACTGTAAACCATTCGTCATGAGGGAATGTTCCACCTTCACCCGTAGTTTGGTCCAATATTACACCATCATTCGTTCCGGCTTCATTGAAGAAGATATTACTAGAGTTGAAAACTCCGGTAAAACCAGTTCCAACTGGTGGGGTTTCTCCTTGAATGTTAAAATAAGCTTCCGCACCAGTAGGTACATACCATTCCCATTGGATTTCATAGTCCCCAGAAGTAAGATTTCCTAACAACAACACAGGATCTCTACCTGTACCATCATTCACAGCTAAAACTGACTGAGCATCAATAGCAATGTTATCAACTACTAGCAAACCATCTAAAGTTACACCACCATCATTGGTCCAAGTAGTCCAAACCGTAGGATTTTGGTCTGCCATCTCTCCAAGAGTGTAGAACTCCATATCATCTTCGATAAGTTGAGCGTTAGCCGAAAACGATAATGCAAATGCAGCTAATGCTAATAAGTAAATTTTTTTCATAATGTTTTAAATTTTTAGTTGTTCTTAATTATACCGGCAATATACAAATTTTTTACAAAAAACAATCTTCATAGCGGTTTTTTTAATGTTAAACAATCTCAATGAAACCCTTAGCTTTATTGCTAATTTCGTAAATTTGCCTCATTAATTTATTCATCGTTTAGCAATGCAACAAGCAACTCCTTACAAACCAAAGAATAAAGTTAGAATTGTGACCGCAGCATCCCTTTTCGACGGGCACGATGCCGCCATCAATATTATGCGCCGAATTATACAATCCACGGGAGTGGAAGTGATTCATCTTGGGCATGATAGAAGTGTGGAAGAGGTAGTCAATACGGCTATTCAGGAGGATGCAAACGCGATCGCTATGACGTCTTACCAGGGCGGACACAATGAATACTTTAAATATATGTATGACTTACTTCAGGAGAAGGGAGCCGGACATATCAAGATTTTTGGTGGTGGCGGTGGAGTGATCCTACCTTCGGAGATAAAGGAGTTGATGGATTATGGTATCACCCGAATCTACTCACCGGACGACGGACGCGAAATGGGGCTTCAGGGAATGATCAATGATTTGGTGGAACAAAGTGATTTTCCTATTGGGGATAATTTGAATGGAGAAATTGACCGCCTATCCGAAAAGGTTCCCGGTGCTATTGCCCGTGTTATTTCGTCTGCGGAAAACTTTCCGGAAGTGGCAGAAGAAGCGTTGCAGGAAATTCACAAGAAGAATGAAACCATTACCACCCCGGTTTTAGGTATCACAGGAACCGGAGGTGCCGGAAAATCTTCCCTGGTCGATGAATTGGTAAGAAGATTCCTTCTAGACTTTCCCGAAAAGACCATAGGTCTTATCTCGGTAGACCCTTCTAAACGAAAAACAGGTGGGGCATTATTGGGAGATCGTATCCGTATGAATGCCATTAATTCTCCAAGGGTGTATATGCGAAGTTTAGCCACTCGCCAGAGTAACCTGGCCCTTTCGAAATACGTGGCGGAAGCTATCGAGGTATTGAAAGCCGCCGAATACGACCTTATTATATTGGAAACCTCCGGAATAGGACAGAGTGATACCGAAATATTGGACCACAGCGATGTTTCCTTATATGTTATGACTCCGGAATTTGGAGCGGCTACGCAATTGGAAAAGATCGATATGTTGGACTTTGCCGATCTGGTAGCCATCAATAAATTCGATAAACGAGGTTCTTTAGATGCCTTGCGTGATGTAAAGAAACAATATATGCGTAACCATCAACTTTGGGATACGCCACAAGAAGAACTACCTGTGTATGGGACCATTGCCTCTCAGTTCAACGATCCGGGAATGAACCAGTTGTATAAAGCGATCATGGACGAGTTGGTCGATAAGACCAAAGCCAACCTTCAAAGCACTTTCGAGATCAGCGATGAAATGAGTGAGAAGATCTTCGTAATCCCTCCGGCCAGAACCCGCTATCTATCCGAAATTTCGGAAAATAACCGGGCCTATGATAAAACGGCAGACGCCCAGGTGGAGGTAGCGCAAAAGCTCTATGGAATCTTTAAAACCATGGAGTCTGTTTCGGGCCATACCCCAAAATTGGACAAATCGGGTATCATTTCCGAAGAAGTTCAAGGTACCAGTGAAAACAAGGACCTTCTGAAGTTATTGTTGGCCGAATTTGATCGGGTGAAAATGGACCTGGATCCTTACAATTGGGAGATTATCACAGGTTGGGCAGACAAGGTACAACGTTATAGGGATCCCGTATACAGTTTTAAGGTAAGGGATAAGGAGATCAAGATCGATACGCATACTGAGTCTTTATCGCATTCTCAAATTCCCAAAGTAGCCTTACCGAAATATCAGGCCTGGGGAGATATCTTACGCTGGAACCTTCAGGAAAATGTTCCGGGAGAATTTCCATATGCTTCCGGGTTGTATCCATTTAAAAGAACCGGTGAGGACCCTACTCGGATGTTTGCGGGAGAAGGAGGGCCGGAACGTACCAATCGCCGTTTCCATTATGTAAGTCTTGGAATGCCAGCCAAACGCCTCTCTACAGCTTTCGACAGTGTTACTCTTTACGGAAACGATCCAGGCCATCGCCCGGATATTTATGGAAAGATCGGAAATGCCGGAGTGTCTATTTGTTGCCTGGATGATGCCAAGAAATTGTATTCAGGGTTCGACCTAAGTCATCCAATGACCTCAGTGAGTATGACGATCAATGGTCCTGCACCTATGCTTCTCGGGTTCTTTATGAACGCTGCCATCGATCAAAATTGTGAGAAATATATTAAGGAGCAAGGTCTTGAAAAAGAGGTAGAGAAAAAGATCGCTGCCTTGTATAAGGGAAAGACCAGACCTCAATATCAAGGTGAGTTACCGGAAGGCAATGATGGTCTTGGACTTATGCTATTGGGAGTGACGGGGGATCAGGTACTGGATAAAGAAGTGTACGATAAGATCAAGGCAGATACGCTCATGCAGGTGCGTGGAACGGTACAGGCCGATATTTTGAAAGAAGATCAGGCGCAGAACACCTGTATTTTCTCGACAGAGTTTGCCTTGCGATTGATGGGAGACGTTCAGGAATACTTTATTGAAAAGCAGGTGCGTAACTTTTATTCGGTTTCCATTAGTGGGTATCACATTGCGGAAGCAGGAGCCAATCCCATCACACAGCTGGCCTTTACGCTGGCCAACGGATTTACCTATGTGGAGTATTATCTGAGTAGAGGTATGGACATTAATAAGTTTGGTCCCAACCTGTCCTTCTTCTTTAGTAATGGGATTGACCCGGAGTATTCGGTGATTGGGCGTGTAGCACGAAAGATCTGGGCCAAAGCCTTGAAACATAAGTATGGTGCCAATCCGCGTGCACAAATGCTGAAATATCACATTCAAACCTCGGGACGTTCGCTACATGCGCAGGAAATAGATTTTAACGACATACGAACCACGCTTCAGGCCCTCTACGCTATTTATGACAACTGTAATTCTCTACATACAAATGCATATGATGAAGCCATCACCACGCCTACGGAAGAGAGTGTGCGCAGAGCCATGGCCATTCAATTAATTATCAATAAGGAGTTGGGGCTTGCCAAGAACGAAAACCCGATTCAGGGTTCCTTTATTATTGAAGAACTAACAGATCTTGTGGAAGCCGCTGTCTTGGAGGAATTCGACCGAATCACAGAACGCGGAGGGGTTTTGGGTGCTATGGAAACCATGTATCAGCGCAGTAAGATCCAGGAAGAAAGCTTGTATTACGAAACATTGAAACATACGGGTGAATTTCCCATCATTGGTGTGAATACCTTCTTAAGCAGTAAAGGTTCCCCAACGGTGCAGCCCGCCGAGGTAATCAGGGCCACGGAAGAGGAAAAGCAGTACCAGATCACCGTGGTGGAGAACCTGAACAGTCATCACGAGGAGAAAGTAGCCCACCTGTTGAAAGACCTTCAGAAGAGATCTGTGAACAATGAGAATATCTTCGAAGCCTTGATGGAAGTATGTAAATATGCCTCTTTGGGGCAGATCACCCATTCATTATTCGAAGTAGGAGGGCAGTATAGAAGAAATATGTAAGCAGAGAGCAACTTTTCACGAATGATAATGAAGTGAAAAGTTTGCTAATCGCTTACCCTGAGCGCAGTCGAAGGGTCTCTCCAGAGAACTCATTTTCAAAATAAAAACTGTGTGAATCGCTTACCCTGAGCGCAGTCGAAGGGTCTCTCCAGAGAACCCATTTTCAAAATAAAAATTGTGCGAATCGCTTACCCTGAGCAGAGTCGAAGGGTCTCTTCAAAGAACCCATTTTTAGTATGAGTTTTGCAAATGGTTTATGGACCGCTTTTGAAGTACTTCTGAGAATTACCCTATCTACAAGGTAAGCATCCATACACGCTGCAGTTTTCTGAATTTTTTCAATTCACGACGAAGGACAGGAAGAAAATCTCGCCCATTGCTATGGGTGCGTTCCAGTCGTTCACAATTCTTGTACAAGAGGTTGGTAAGTCGGGTTACCGAAGCTGCATATTTGTGTTTATCCTCGGAAAAAGGTTGACTTTCGGCCTTCAGGATTTCCGGGGCCAGGGATATGGATTGCTGTACGATATCACCGGTAAAATAGATGGATGGGTCCTCTTTGCCATTGGTCTGTAGGTGATTCAGATCATCTATAAAATAGTGCGAAATATTTCTGGAAAGTGTAAATATTTCCATAGCCTTTTGATACAAAAGCGATTGCGGTAGGTGATTGGGAGCATTGGGTAACATGACTTCGTATGTGTTTTTCTAGCAATTTGTTCAAATTTACCAACAAAATAGCATAAAAAACTTTCGATTTTAAAGTAAAAAATTCATTTTGATTTAAAATTGAGTTAATTTGCGTTAAAAATCTTACGATAGTGAAAATAGATGCTTTGAATTGGAAAATACTGAATTGCCTTCAGCAAAATGCCCGTCAGTCGAATGCCGAGATAGGGCGGCAGGTAGGTATAAGTTCTCCTGCCGTTTCAGAACGGATTAAGAAACTTGAGGATGCCGGAGTGATCACCGGTTATTTTACGGTGGTATCTCCGTTTGAATGTGGTTATCAGCTAAAAGCCATTATTACACTTCGGGCCTTTATGGGAAAGTTGAAACCTTTTTTGTCTAAGGTGAAAACCTATGATGAGGTGGTGAATTGTTATCGGGTTACCGGAAATGAAAACATTGTGATGGAGGTGGTTTTAAAGAATCAAAAACACCTGGAAACCTTTATCGACCAATTGATAACTTACGGTGAGGTAAAAACCCAGATCGTACTTTCTCAAGTAGTAGAGAATAATGAGATAAGCTCCCTTTAGTTTTTGGGAATGACCAGATGCGGGACTTCGTTCAAATCCCAATCGATCACGAGGCCACCGGCCAGGGATCGGGCTATTTCCTTACCATAAAGATACTCACAAAGATAAAGAGCGGCTTCAAAACTCTTGGCACCCCCTGCAGAGGTAATGTATTTCCCGTCGTGTACAAATAGTACGTCTTTTCTAATATCCAGATCCGGGAACATTTGTCTCATGGCATCAATATCGCTTGGGAAGGTGGTAGAAACGCTGTTGTCGAGTAATCCGGCCTTTGCCAGGACGAAAGCACCATCACAGTGAGAGGTAATGAATTGGGCATTCCGATCCACCTTTTGTACAAATTGTATCATAGCCTCATCTTCCAGGTCGGTATCCAGGTGGTGTTCCGCGCTGGGGACCACGAGAATGTCGATCTGAGGGATACTGTCTTTCAGATAATTGAAATCAGGCAGAATTCTCATACCCTCAAAACTTACAATAGGATCGTTGGTATTGGCCACAGTGAATACATTCATGGCCTTGATATGCTCTCTAAAGATGGTATGCTGAAATATATCGAAGGGGGCAGTAAGTTCCGTATTGTACACTCCGTCCATGATCAAGAAGCCCACATTGTAACGTGAGGAGTCTATTTTCGGAAAAACACGCTCTGCCTGCTGTGAAGTCGTATCTGGTTGGGAAGCTACTTCTGTAGGGTCTGAAGAATTTCCACAACTTACCATTCCGAAGTACACTAAAAAGGTACCTATCCAAATGGAATAACGACTTTTCTTATAGGATCTAAACATACGTACTGAATATTGAACATTTCCAAAGATACTATTCCGCCGTTACATTCTGAATTTCTACAGACTTCTTCTTCTTGAGTAGTGCATGTAACCAAAGGGTCATAAGGGAAACCAAGACCAGAATTCCAAAGCAGATATACCAGGTATACTCGTACCCTAAGTAATTGGCCGCATTCATCCCTCCGTTGTGGCCAAAAATATGAGAAACAGAAAAACTCATGCTGTACAGCCCCATATAACTTCCTTTTCTACCTTTGGGCGCCATTTGCAAGGCCAGGGCATTTGAGAAGGGAAAGCCGATCATTTCTCCTATGGTCATTAGAATCATTCCTATAACAAGAACACCGCTCCAGGAGCCTGCATTCAAGACGATAAAACTCAGGGCTAGAAATACCATACCCCAGAACGTTGCCATAGTTTTGGATAGATTTATGCGCTCTAGCCAACCCACCAGCGGCATTTCAACAATTACGATGATGGCACCGTTTACAAAGAGCAAAATACCAATGAGATCTTCCGAAAGCAGATGTATTTCTTTGTAATATAACGGTAGTACCGAAAAGTATTGGACAAACATCATGGAACTTATCACCATGATTACCATGAGCAGCATATAAAGAGGATTAGCATAGGGTGCTTTTCCTTCCTTCATGCTGTTTTCCTCACCCTTGGCTTCTCCGGCCTTTTTGGGTTTTAACAGGATGAACAAGAGGACGGCTGCCACCATACAGGTAAAACCATCTATCCAGAATAATGATGAATAACTGATTCGGGCAATAATAAAGCCACCAATAAGAGGACCTATGGAGAATCCAAGGTTAATGGCAAGGCGTATCAGAGCAATACTACGAGTGATATTTTGAGGTTTGCTGTAGGTATCGCAGGCAACAAAAACAGCAGGTCTGTAGGCGTCGGCCACAAGAATGAGCAGGAACATGCCCAGGCAAATCTCATAAAACGTGTCCAGGTATTGAAAGAGGATGAACCCAACTCCGCCCAAAAGGAGACTGATGACAATAACCTTGTAAAAGCCCATCCTGTCTGTTAATCTTCCTCCAATCCATGTTCCAATGAACGAGCCTAACCCATAACAGGTCATTATTAGTCCTACCTGGGGTAGTGTAAAGCACTTTTCGTTCACCAAATAGAGAGATAAAAAGGGTAATACCATAGCCCCTGCGCGATTGATAAAGGTTACAAAAGATAGTAACCATATCTCGGTAGAGAGCCCCTGAAAGTTTTGAATATAATGAGCAAATAGTTTTCTCATGGTTTTGGTTGTGATATAAAAATAAAGCGTCCGGTGAAGACACCGGACGCTTTTATATTGAATTAGTTTATAGTTTTATAGTCAATACATACATATCCGGCCTTGGTGATACACCACGGTTAGTTTTTGGACATTATATGTTCTATTTGTCATTTTATCTTGAGTTGATGGTTCAAATATAGGGATTTTAATTTCCCATTATAGCTTTAAGTGCATTTATTATGACTATACCTCTTGCTTTTAAGGATAGTATCAGAAAAACTTGACCATCCAAATTCCCGCGAATACCGCAACAAAGCCTAGTATGAAACTTCCAATCGTATAGGTGGCGAATAGGCCAAAATCCCCATTTTTTAAGAATACGTGGTTTTCATAGGCAAAAGTTGAAAATGTGGTAAAGCCTCCACAAAAACCTGTCGCTATGAAGAGCATTGTATTTTGGGAGATGGTCTCGTGCTTAGCTGCCATTCCAAGGATAACACCAATGAGCAGACTTCCTAATACGTTAGCCGCGAAGGTGCCATAGGGGATTCCACTGGCCGGACTGTTTAGAAATTTGCCTAGAATATAGCGCAGGGTGCTTCCCAGTCCTCCTCCTATAAAGACTAGCAGTAACGCCTTCATTTTAGTTTTGTTCTATGATATCATGGTTACTTCGAAGGTCCTTGAAAACCGGAATGTAGATCTCTGTTTTCCATTCGGCCGGATTTGGAACCATACCGGGATCATTGGCATATACTTCAAACATCTTTTTCGATGTATCCATGATCAAATTGTTTTGCCCAATATAAGCCTGTGCCTTTTTATACGCTTCCGGAAGGTTGGTATAATTACCCATTAAAACGGTTTTAACCGCATGTGTAGGCTCCATATAACCACAGAGTACATCTCCTTCAGTGACAACGATCCGTTCGCTCACGGGAATGGCGGTGGAAAAGATGACCGTCCCGTTGGCTTCATCCCAATCGTTATATATGGTAAAGGGCATGCCGGCCGTCGTAATATTGTTTTGTTGCATGAACCCATGCACTTTTCCCAACATGGGGGCCATCTTACTACCCAGCTCGCTTTGTTTACTGGCCGCGGTGGTATACATATAGTAACCGCCTCCGTGTTCTTTGACGCCTTCGGTAGTGATGGTAAACTTTTTCATATCTTCCATGACAGATGTCTCAATCCCTTCCAGGCCATCGTTGTGCATTTTTTTCATATCTCCGTCAAAATCCATTCCGCTTAAAGCGTAATACACTTTATCCATGAAGGTGTGCTCTCCTCTCATTCCCCAGGTCACCTTGGTACCACTGTCCGTTGGTTCGAAATCCCAATACACCTTGGGATTGCGCTCTCCTCCAGGAGTTTGTAAGGTAAGATCCTGTAAGATATGTTCGTTAGGAGTTACCTTTGTTGTTTTCATGGATCCATCCATAGCGCCCGTCCAGGAATACGAAGCACCTTCACCCGAAGTTTGCTCGCCGTAGGAAAATACCATAGTAGAATCTTCTTTTTTCCATGGTCCCCAATGCTCCCATGTCCTAAGGTCATTTACCTTGCTAAACACCATAGGTGTTGGAGCGTTGATTACCCTGGATTCACTTAAGTCATAGTTGCCATCTTTGGTGCCAAAATAGACGGCTCCTCCAATGACTACAATCAGAATCAAAAAAAACAGGTATTTCAAGAGTTTCATGCGATGGTTGTTTTGTTTAGTCAACGCTAAGATACTCAATTTTCAGCTTTTTCCTACATGCTAAAATATGGTGGGGCTCAGCTATTATTTTGTTACATTTGTGTCAAACCAATTAATTATAGAAATGAAATACAAATTTTTAGCTGTGTTGGCCATTGGAAGTAGCTTCTTATTTTCTTGTGGAGACCAGCAAAAGGATACTCAGCCTATAGCTGAGGTAACCCAGAACGAGACGAGTGAAGATTTCTCGTATCAGGTAGATCAATTTGCAGACGTTAAGATCTTACGATACCAAATTCCTGGGTTTGAAGATCTCACCCTGAAAGAGCAAAAACTTGTTTATTACCTTACACAAGCCGGTTTGGCCGGGCGGGATATCATGTGGGATCAAAATTATCGCCACAATCTGAAGATTCGTGCCGCTTTGGAGAATATTTACACTTCCTACCAAGGAGATAAGACTTCAGAAGATTGGAAGAATTTTGAGGTCTATTTGAAACGCGTATGGTTCTCTAATGGTATCCACCATCACTACAGTAACGCTAAGTTGACTCCCGAATTCAGTAAAGAATATTTCAATACTCTGCTCACAGAGACCAATACAACGCTAGCAACCGAAGCCATTGATGTTATGTTTAATGACGCAGATGGGAAGAAGGTAAATCTAAGCAAAGATGCCGATATTGTTTTGGAAAGTGCTATCAACTTTTATGGGCCGGACGTGACCACGGCCGATGTGGAATCCTATTATGGTGCCATCGAGGTAGATGCCAATGAACCCATTGAAATAGGATTGAATACACAGTTAGTGAAAGAGAATGGTACGTTGGTAGAGCGTGTCTACAAGAGTGGTGGACTCTATGGAGCTGCTATCGATAAGATCGTTGGATGGTTAGAAAAAGCAAAGGGTGTGGCTGAGAGTAAGAACCAGGAAAAGGCCATCGGCTTGCTTATCGAGTATTATCAAACAGGAAGTCTGGATACCTGGGATGATTATGCGGTAGCCTGGGTAAATTCTACAGAAGGTAATATCGACTGGATCAATGGATTTATTGAAGTATATAACGATCCTAAGGGATATAAGGGGTCCTATGAGACCATCGTAGAGATTAAAGATTTTGACATGTCCAAGAAAATGGCCGTTTTATCGAAGGAGGCCCAGTGGTTCGAGGACAATTCTCCCTTAATGCCTGAGCATAAGAAGAAGGAAGTGAAAGGGGTTTCTTATAAGACCGTTATCGTAGCCGGAGAGGCGGGAGATGCTTCGCCAAGTACCCCTATTGGAGTAAATTTGCCAAATAATAATTGGATCCGTCAGGCACACGGTAGTAAGTCGGTATCCCTTGGAAACATCATCAATTCCTACAACAATGCCGGTGGGAGTGGTAGATTAAAGGAGTTTGCACATGATGAGGAAGAGGTAAGACTGGAAGAAAAATACGGTCAATTGGCCGATAAATTGCATACGGCTTTGCATGAGGTAGTTGGGCATGCTTCGGGGCAGATCAATCAGGGGGTGGGTACTCCCAAAGAAACCTTGAAGCGTTATAAGTCGACTATTGAAGAGGGGCGTGCCGATCTATTCGGATTGTATTATCTAATGGATCCGAAACTTCAGGAATTAGGATTGGTTGAAAATTGGGAAGAGACCGGTATGGCGGCCTACGACGGATACATACGAAATGGTTTGGTTACCCAATTAATCCGATTGGAATTAGGTGACGACGTTGAAGAAGCGCATATGGTGAACCGTCAGTGGGTGAGTGCCTGGGCCTTTGAAAAGGGGCAGGCAGATAATGTTATTGAAAAGGTTACCAAAGATGGAAAAACCTACTATAATATCAATGACTACGGAAAGCTTCGCGAGTTATTTGGTCAGTTACTGAGAGAAACGCAACGAATCACTTCCGAAGGAGATTATGAAGCGGCTAGAGACCTGGTTGAAAATTATGGAGTGAAAGTGGATCAGGTACTTCACAAGGAAGTTTTGGAAAGAAACAGTAAGTTCAAGGCCGCCCCTTATAGCGGATTTGTAAACCCTGTGATCGTCCCAAAAATGAATGCCGATGGAGAGATAGAAAGCTTCAGTATTGAGCAGCCAGCAAGTTTTGAAGCTCAAATGCTTGAGTACAGTAAGCAGTATAATTATCTGCCGGAAGAAAATTAATTACTTCTGTTCAGAAAAAAATAAAACCTCCATGAAATCATTTCATGGAGGTTTTTTTATAAACAAAAACTAACAAAACAACTTGTTAAGCCTTCGGGTCTATCTGGTATGCTTATGATACTCTGGTATAAGTATCCTCTCATTTAGCATTGAAATCTATAAAAAGCTGAATCCAAACCCAAGATTAAAGATGGGTAGCCCCGATGCCGAAAGGACGCTGATATCCTCGATAGGGTCGGTTACGGTCGCAGAGCCGTCCACCTTGGTCGTGATCACTTCGCTCGGCAAGCTTCCGAAGCCATATCCAATCTCGAATCTGGAGTAGAAGGTCTTGCCTAATTTTACTCCCAGTTTAACGTTAACTGTGTTGAATTTTAAGGTGGCATCACCATCCCCAAAAGTTCCGTCGTCGAATTCGACCTCAATCACACGGGCTTCCGTATTAAAACTGTAATAGCTAATACCTCCATAAAGGCCCTTTCCCTTTTGATTGAAGTAAATATTCGAACCTATCTCAAAGTTTTTGAGCTTAAGGTCAATATCTCCCAAACCCACCGTGATGGGCAGATAGTCCACCGCGAAGGCAACTCTATTATTCCATAAGGGAGTCACGTATTCGGCGTTAAGGATAACGGCCGAAGGAGTTCCAATTTTCAAACCTAATCGCAAGGGTTTAATGCTTTCTGCTACCTCAATATTTCCGTTCTTCGCAGGTAAGGCACTTCCGCTTTCCTGGGCGAGGGTGCTACCCTGTAAAAGCAGCACCGATCCCAGAATAAAAATTAACTTTTTCATAGCGTGCTATTTTATACGTGCCTGAAACTCGGAGACAACGTTGGAATAACTTCTCAGAACACGATCCCACTCTTTAAACAGTTCATCACTTTTCACACTTACCATAGGAATTCCAGAGGCTTCACTAATAAGTTTTACCTTGAATACCAGAGGATCTACGGAGGACTCCTTCACAATAATTCGGGTTCTAACGGTATTTTGTCGAAAGGTCTTAAGAGACCAGGCTGTTCTTAAGTATCCGGTCTCTTTATCGGTCATTTCTATCACATCTATATAAGAAAGCACGATTTGATTAATGAGTTTCCAGGCTCTGTCCTTATCCATGGAATCCACTATGAGTTCGATATCGACATTGGCAATATCGGTTTGGATGGAAGCGTCGTAAGCATCATCGCGTTTCATCTCTATATAATAGGTCTTGGGAGGTTTTGTCATTTTTTTCTTGTTGCAAAACTCAATTCGTTCGGTAAGGAAGCCTATTTTTTTAGCAATTACCGTAACGCAATCGTCACTTGGAACGGTCACTACAGTAGATCCTTTGCCTATGAGCTTTCCATTGATAAAGATTTCGGCGTCGGCTTCCGAAGTGCCTAGCTCAATCTTTTTCTTTCCCAGGGGAGTTACTTTTTTTGTATGTGCCATGCCTGGCGCGATGAAGCCCAAACTAAAGATGGCGATTAGTATTACATTCTTCATGTTACTGTATTTAAAAGGGTTAATTAGTTGTATGTATTGGAGTGGAGGTGTTGCTTTGAGAACCTCCTCGAGTTTCAAATCAAGGAGGTTTCTATAAACAACACAACAAAATGGAACGTGGCTAAACGTTTAGTTAGTTAATTGAAATCGCAAACAAGAGCCTTCATTCACCGTAAAGTCTCCCTGCCAGGTGATTCCGTCGCAAGATGCATCAAAACTATAGGTTCCGGCATCTAGACTGTTGAAGTTTCCTCCGGCGCCTGTCTGACTGCAATTTGGGGCACCTCCCGGGTAAAAGCCGGTAATGGATGTACTTCCAATTCCATTCACATTGACAGTAATAGGGCCACAACCAAAATCTTGATTGGTCCAGAAGATTACATCTCCTGTTGTAGATCCAGTTCCGCCACCGCCGGTTCCACCGCCGCCAGTACCTCCTCCGGATCCTCCACCTCCAGTTCCGCCACTGGTTCCGCCTCCGGCTGAACAGTCAACTCCAAAACCGGATACGACTACATCAATAGATCCATTAGCATCCAGGTTTGCTTCCAGAATAAATTCTACGCCATTGATGGCAATGGTGCAGGTATTTGGAGGTAGATCTCCCAGGTTGTGGGCGAACAAGGTTACATAGTTAAAGCCATTAAATCCGAAATCGTAATCTACTCGAATAGGGTTGCCAGGGCCGTCCAAAACTTCCTGGTTGATGATAGTGTTCCCGTTGGCAATGATGGAAACAATATCTCCATCTATCTGTCCGTGATCCCAGACTTCAATAGTTGTAATACGACTGTTTATTTCAATACAGCCTAAGAAGTTATTGGGCCGTCCTGAGGTAGTGGATGGAATAATGGAGACAGAATTTATTTCGATCTCCTCCTCTTCCGGAACGGATTCCTCTTCTTCTTCACAGGCAGAAAAAAAGCCTGCGAATACAATAAGTAAAATAAATAATAGGGGTTTTTTAGATAACATAATTGAATTGTTTTTTGGTTGGTGTAAACCTATAAAAGTCCAATCTTCAATAAAATACCCGTTGCGGGGTATTTTAGTCTGAAAAGTTGTTTTGAATGTACTGGAGGGACATTTTCTGAAGTCTTCCCGCCCCCGATAGGTTCAGTTTCTTGATCATTTTTTTTCGATGGGTGCTAACCGTTGCTTCGCTTATTTGAAGTAGGTCGCTTATCTCCCGAGATGAGAATCCCAAGCCGATCAACTTGAATATTTCACTCTCCCGTTTGCTCAGATTCTTGATTTGCGTCTCTTGATTCTTGGAAAATGTGGTTAGGTGAATTACTTTTTCAACCAGATGACGGTCTGTGGTAATATGTTTAACAGCGTCGAACAGTTGCATGGTTTCGTCCAGATTCAGTACGATAGAATGGGCTCTGGCATGCTCGATAATGGAAACGAGTTTTTGTAATAAGTTCATAGCCCGAAACTACAGTGCTTTGAGATGCTGTGTAATACCCGTTGTCGGGGATTTTTGACTAGAAATCGTATTTTTTCTCTAAAGCGTATCGCAGTAACTCACCTTTTCCGGAGAGACCTAACTTGCGGATCATATTTTTCCTGTGCTTTTCTACGGTAGACACTGCTGTGAATCTAATGTTGGCAATTTCACTGGTAGTTTTACCTTCTCCAATGAGCCTGAGAATTTCTCTTTCGCTTTTAGATAAAACGGTTTTTTCTGTACTCTTTTGTGTTTTTGCGGGGTCTTCCAAATTTATAGATGCATCGAAGTAAGTACCTCCGGTTCCAACGGTCTTAATAGCTTTGAGAACTTCCTCCAAAGGAGAGTTCTTAAGCAGGTATCCGCTGGCACCGGCCGCTATCATCTGTTGAATGGCTTCCTCCTGATCGAACATACTGAAGGCAATGACCTTGATGTGAGGAAATTCTTTCCGCAAAATTCGGGTGGCTGTAATGCCATCAACCTTAGGCATTTTGATGTCGGTAAGAACCACCTTGGGCTGTTTTAAGCGCACTATTTCCAATAGTTGCTCCCCATCGTTGGCTGTTCCCAAGATGGAAATGTCCTCTTCGTATTTCAATAATAAACTAATGCCGTCCACCAGGGATTGGTGGTCTTCGGCTATGGCAACTGTAATCATAAGGGGAGATCTATTAAAATGTTGGTTCCCTTTCCGGGGGTAGAGTCCACATCCATGGAACCTTCCATATGTTCAATTCGTTTTTCGATACTGGACAAGCCCATTCCACTTCTCTTGTTTTTTTTGCGAATATTGAACCCTTTTCCATTATCCTCTATAATAATACTCAAGGAATCTTCATGTCGTGTAATAGATATATTGGCTTCTGTGGCTTGAGCGTGTTTAATGATATTGGTTACTAATTCTTGAATAATTCTGAAAATAGAAATTTCCAGGGACCCTTCCAATTTTTCATTCAAACCAAAATCCTGAACCTCGATGGTCAAACCGTTGGCAACAGAAGCATTCCTGGCTAATTTTTCCACTGCCGGGAGTAACCCTTTTTTGGCAATGACCCCACTATTCTTTAAATGCGCCATAGAGCGGACTTCTGCATAAGCATCATTGAGTAAGGTTTTTGTTTTATCGAAGAGTTCATCTAGCTCGTCTAAATTGTCCTTGTTATTCGACAAATGATCAAATTGCAGGCGAGCTGCCGATAAGGTAGCACCTACACTGTCGTGCAGATCACTGGCAAGGCGCTGTCGTTCTTTTTCCTGACCTTCTATCATCGCGTCAATGGCATTGAGTTCCTGTTCTTTTAAGATCTTTTCTTTCTTTTGGATTTCGAGTTCTTTTTCCTGTTCGGCAATGCGTTGTTTGCGTTTGGTGTTTTTGTAAATAAAGAACGCGAGCAGGGAAACCACCAAAACCCCTAAAGCCAGCCCAATGGCTACATATCGGTTGGTTTTTTCCTTTTGACGGGAAATTTCCAATTCCGCTTCATTCTCTGCCGCGCGTACAATGGTATTGATCTCGGTAATGCCTCTAACGTTCTTTGCGTGATTTAATTTGATCTTCAAGGAATCTGACGACTTCAGGTAGAAATACGCGCTGTCATATATTTTTTGTGGTTCGTAAAAATATTCGGACTTGAACTTTTTCCAAACGGCTTCAGATTCTAAGGAATCCACCCCTTGGATATAGTTCTTCGCCAAAAAGAAATACTGGGCGGCACGCTCAAAATCGTTATTATCTCTTTGTAAAGCTGCAAAATCCAGGAAAGTATTAAGCTTTTGTCTCCGTATGTAGGGGGCGTTGGCGTAATTGACCACCTTATTTAAATAGAATATGGATGAATCCGGAATTTGAGCGACCCTAAAATATACCCCGATACTCTCTTCCATTTTTATTTTAATCCCTTTTCCCAGAAAGGCTTTGTTCTTATGGTAGAAATTCTTGAGCTTTATGGCAGACCGTTTGTAACTGCGCGTGTCGTTTCTAATGGAAGTTCCGTGATAATAATTCTCGTAAAAAAGTCCCCATGCCTTCTCATTTTCCGTACTACTTAGGCCGTTGTATAAATTCAGATAATGTTCAAATTGGTCATAAGGAAGGGCGCTGGAACGAGCGTAAATCTCCAGATAAGCCAGAAGTATTAACTTCATATGGTTTCGATTTTCATGCTTTTTAGCACGGAGATACTGTTGTTCAATTTGTTTCAATGGGGTTTCGTTCCTGTTCTCATAATACAGTTGGAAATAGCAGAGCGCAATAGAATCCAGGGGTGTTTGGTAGGTAAGATCTTTGATTGAGGCTGCATCTTTTTCCCGATCGATCCCATAGTGATACATTAGTTGCGTCAGGACCGCATAGGAATCATGGCAGGAGTCATTTTCAACGGATTGCAAGTAATGGTTGGTTTTTTCAAAATCGTAGGAAAGTAAATGTTGAAAAAAAGTGTCATCGGCACACTCGTTTTGAGCGGTGCCGATAACACAAATAAGCATAATGATATAGGTAATCCAACTACGATGATGTTGCCACATATTTCATTCGTGCTCTGTTTTCCCGGCACGTCGGGGTGTTTCCTCCATTTAATCGTATCTCATATATTTCTCCGGTAGTGTCTATAGAAGCATCTGTTGGGTGATTTAGATCTACATCTGCCTTTTCTTTCTTTTTGAAGTTTCCACTTCCGTTTCTTACATAGAATTCACTATCAAATATTCCATTGACCACGGCTTCCCTACCAGTCGCGCCACCATCCATAGGTAATTGATCATACGTGCTACCATTAATACTTAGGAGCTCCCTGTTTACCAAAAGTATGGAATTTGGATCTACGATTCGGTCCTTAGAATCTGTATATAACTTTGTTAAATCCACAAACTTAGGTTTCTCCGTATCTACAGAGGGATCATTATTTACTTTAACAGTTACCTGAATAAAGATACCTTTTTCGGGCATTTCCACCCCTTGTGTGTCTTTAAATTTTTGTTTCAGCTTTACCTCGGCGTTGGCTATGAAAAGATCGACTGGACCTCTGTAGTTTACTAACTCAAAACTAATATCATCTATTCTTAGCTTTCCAGGTTCATCTGTACTATCGAACACGTTGAAATGTGCGAGAACGGAGTAATAAGTTCCGTATGATTGACTACCATAAACGGCTTGATACGTATCTGTATCGTTAGGGTCGAGAAGGACAAAGCCTTCGAATAATTTACTCGGCATAATTTAAAATTTAATTATTAATTCACTTTAGCTAGTTTTTTCTATTGCAGCTTCAACGGCCGATTCTACGTCCAAAATTCCGTAACCATAATGCTGTTCGTTGTTGGATAAAAAGTCCTTAGAAGTTTTTACCAGGAGATGTTTGATTTCCATTGGAGTGAGGTCCGGATTCTTAATTAGCATAAGAGCGACACAACCCGAAACCAAGGGGCAGGCACTGGAAGTTCCATTGAATACGGCATAGCTCGACGTGTTGTCCCCAAATTTTCCAGTATTGTCAGTCGTTATTAAACCCAGACCAGGAGCTGCTATATCTACTCCATTTCCAAAATTTGAGGCCCAATCATATTGGTAGTTGGGTGGAGTGCTATTCCACTTTTTTGGTTCGTAGTTTTCATCCAACGCACTTACCGTGATAACGCTGCTCAAAGAAGCGGGAAATCCAATTTTCCTTCCCATGTTGCCCGCCGAGAAAATGACTACTATACCATTCTCAACTGCGTCTTCAATGGCCCGTTTCAAAGTTTCATATGGAGGGCCGATATTCCAGGAACAACTAATTACTCTTATTCCATTGTCTATTGCTTGGTAAAAGGCGGCTATGATATAAAATAGGTCGATTTTGAAATTTCCAAAACCTATCCGATAGCTGGAAATTTGGTTTCCTTTGCCTACTCCGTTAATGCCTATAGTGCCTTCCGGTTTGAGTGCCGCAGCGAGTCCTGCACAACAGGTGCCGTGGGCTTCATTTTTTTGAGGTCGAGAATTTCCTTGCGTTGGTCTGTTCGAAGTACGGTTTACATAGTCATATGAGTTTTCTTCATCAATATATCTCTTGAGATCCTTGTGATAGGGATCAACACCTACATCGAAAATGGCAACTTTTACGGTTTGATCAAAAGTGAACCTTTCATGTGCCCTGAAAGTATTAGTGATATCATAGGCATGTTGAGGGGCCAATTCGGTATCCGGGGGAATATCGTTGGTAATAGGATTACCTTTTACTTCAGGGTGAATGTAGTTTACTAGATTCATTTCAATTACTTCTAGCCATTCCAAACCCTCGCCCTCCAGTTTACGCCGTTGAAGCTTTTTGATCGCTTTTCGCGTCTCGTTTTCATTGGCGTAACCCACCCGAAAGAAATGGTTGCATTTAACAACATTAGTTGCATTGGTTTCCGATTGAACTTCTTCAATAGTAAGCTCTCGATTAGCCAATATGATAAGACTGGAAGATCCAATGTGAGTTGTAAGTGTCGGAAGGTGTCTATAATTGGTTTCTTGGGATCTATAATTGGGAACATTTTTTAGATTTCTGGCGGCTTCTTTTCCGATGGGTCGGTCAAAAACTATTTGTTTTGTTCTGAGCCCTTTGAACTCTCGCATTGAAACATTTGTAATTTCACCGATGTCCTTATTGAATTGAATCTCTTGGTCTGGGGATTCGTCGAAGAAAAAAGAATGATAAGTGTCTTCCTCAATTTCAAACTCAATGCGCTCACCATTGTAGTAATGAATGTATTTATTGTCATCGTTGTTTGGCATGGTACAAATATGAACTTGATTAATACTATAAACCATACCCACTACTGGGTATATTTCTCTTTTTAATAGCACAGGAATATTCGCCGGATACTGGCGTTCGGATAAGTCTTTGGGGAGATAATAAGACGTAAGTTATTTTTAATTATCTCTTAATCCAAATTGCTAAAAAAATAAATTTGTTGTATGATAAATTAGAAAGTCCTAATCCTGAAGAGCAAGCTTAGCTCCCAATAATAGTAGGACGAAAACGATAAAGCCTACCAGGATCCAAATACTGCCTTTGTATTGCCGCTTATGAAGTTTTTTATCCTTTCTGTAACTGAAGATCATGATGATCACAAAAGCAATGACAAAGCAAATAGCAAAAATTATCTGTCCTGTGGAAAGCATAAATTGTGTAGTTTTACGATGGTAAAAATACAATACTAATTTTAAAGATACCGGGGTTACCGGACATTAATATGAAGAATAAAATATCCGCTGTTCACTTGTTTCACACTACGTACGGACTAGGAATTAAAGACACTCCTACGGCAGATCTTGGGCCAGCCAAGAATATGCTACGCTACAAGCTTATGCGAGAGGAAAATGAAGAATATCTGGAAGCCGCCAACAACAATGATTTGGTTGAGGTAGCGGACGCCCTTGGAGATATGCTTTACATTCTTTGTGGGACCATCATTGAGCATGGGATGCAACATAAAATTGAGGAGGTTTTCAACGAAATACAACGCAGTAATATGAGCAAACTGGGAGAGGACGGTAAGCCTATTTACAGAGAAGACGGTAAAGTACTTAAAGGCCCCAATTACTTCAAACCTGATATCAAATCCATACTGGAAAAATAGTCGGCTATATCGTTAGAGAATTGGATATCTCCATCCAAACGGGTCTTCAGCCAGATTGTATTGAATGTCCATAAGCTCCTTCTTAAATCTAGAGGCAAAACCATCCGTTTGAGCGGGAAGGTCATAGGTGACATCGTCATAGTTAAAACCACTCACCGGACTTATAACCGCTGCGGTCCCTGCTCCAAAGATTTCTTTTAGACTCCCATTTTTGGCCGAAGCAATTAATTCGTCTACGGTGATTCTTCGAACATCAACATCAATTCCGGCACGTTCGGCTAGGGCTATAACACTTTTCCGGGTCACTCCATCCAAAATCCGGTCGTTGGTAGGTGCCGTCAGTAGTGTGTCATTTATTCGGAAGAAAACGTTCATGGTTCCCGCCTCTTCCAGGTACTTATGTTCATTAGCATCGGTCCAGATCACTTGTTGGAATCCTTTTTCCTTGGCTAGATTGGTAGGGTAGAACTGAGCTCCGTAATTCCCGGCAGCTTTGGCATAACCCACTCCACCATCGGCAGCACGACTGTACTTTTGGGCAATAACTACTTTCACATCTCCCGTGTAATAAGCCTGGGCCGGAGAAAGGATCACCATAAATTTATACTCCGTGGAAGGAGAAGCAGACACTCCATTTTGAGTAGCAATTACAAAGGGGCGAATGTACAGTGAATTTCCAAGTCCCGGTTGAATCCACGCTTTATCCATTTGAAGCAATTGATGTAGCGCATTAAAGAACAGTTCTTCCGGAAATTCGGGAATCGCCATTCGTTTAGAAGACATATTAATTCGCTTGAGGTTTTCAAGGGGACGAAATAGAAAAATACCTCCCTGATCATCTTTATACGCCTTCATGCCTTCAAACACCGCCTGCCCGTAATGGAAAACCTTGGCCGACGGATAAATGCTTAGCGGGCCATAGGGCCTTATAGTGGGATGCTGCCAGACCCCATCCTTGTAATCACATTCGAACATATGATCGCTAAATGTGTTTCCAAATACCAGGTTTTGAAAATCGACCTGGTCGATTCTGGATTCGGTAGTTGGATGTACGGTAATGGTCAAATCTTTGGTCAGGCTCATAGAATGCGTTTGTTCGTCAAAATTAGGTAAAATTTAGACCATAAAAAATCTAAAAAATTCATAAAATTGCAGTATATTTTAAGTCTATATCAAAATCTAATATACCATGAAATACATTGTTTTTCTTTTTGCTTTAAGTCTTACGGTTTTAAGTTGTAAAGATTCAAAAGAAACTACGGAAGTCGCTGTGCAGACCCCGGAAGAAGTTAAAGTAGTTGCCGTAAATTATCAAAGCTTTGGAGAAGAGATTACCGATGAGAATGTAGTAGATTCAGACGTGGTCATGGCGAAGTATGGCAAGATGAAGCCTGGAGATACTACCAACGTTAAATTTAAGGCCACTGTGAATAGTGTTTGTCAGAAGAAAGGTTGCTGGATGCGCTTGAATCTTGGGGAGAAAGAATCCTTCGTGAAGTTCAAGGATTATGGATTCTTTATGCCCAAGGACATTGCAGGTCAGGAAGTGATCGTACAAGGGAAAGCCTTTGTGGAAGAAACCAGCGTTGAAGACCTGAAGCACTTTGCTCAGGATGCCGGGAAGACTCAAGAAGAGATTGATGCCATTGTGGCACCGGAACTTTCCTATTCTTTCATTTCTGAAGGCGTGCTCCTGGCGGAAAAGCAATAGAGGTGAAACGTGAGTTTCTTACCACTAAAGATGGGTCGGTAACTATTCATTTGCCGGATTGGAACGAGCAATATCATTCCAAACACGGTGCGATTAACGAGGCATTACATGTCTTCCTGGAAAGCGGGCTTCAGTATTTTATCGATACTGAAAAGAAATTTGTTGGACCCATTTCTATCCTTGAAATTGGATTTGGGACGGGTCTCAATGCGTTTCTCACCCTATTGTATGCTCAAGAAAATCAACAGGTCGTAAATTATGTTGGGATTGAAGGGTATCCGGTGCATGCTTCTGAGGTATCACAACTCAATTACCCGGAGCTCCGAAATACCTCAAAAGTGCTTTTCACACAACTACATGAAACTCCCTGGGAAGAAGCCGTTGCCATTTCCGAAAACTTTGTTCTAACCAAGCGTGAGCAGTTCTTTTCCGAAATAAAGGACAAAGAAATGTATCACATTATTTATTTTGACGCCTTTGGTGCCAGGGTTCAACCGGAGCTTTGGACGGAATCCATGTTCAGGATCATGTACCAGGCATTGTTGCCGGATGGTGTTTTGGTGACTTATGCGGCCAAGGGAAGTGTGCGTAGGGCTATGCAGGCGGTAGGCTTTATCGTAGAACGACTTCCAGGCCCTCCCGGAAAGCGTGAAATGTTGCGAGCAACAAAGCATTCCTAAATTCCCGCTCCTGACTTCCCGCTCCTGACTTCCCACTTCTAACCCCCGACTTCTGACCCCCGACTTCTCACCTCCCCTCCTAAATACCCTAATATTCCGTTAATCCTTATAGCATTCATTCTCACAACCCCTAACTTTACATTAAATTAAAACTCTCATGAAAATTCTCATTGCCGGAGCTACCGGCCTTATTGGAAAAGAACTGGTGCGTCAATGTCACGACGTAAATATCGACGTGCACTATCTCACCACCCGGAAAGATAAGATTGAGACGCGTGAGAACTATAGAGGGTTTTATTGGAATCCTTCGGAAGGTGAAATCGATATAGCTGCTTTTCAAGGGGTCGATACGATCGTTAATTTGGCAGGTGCTCCTGTATCAAAACGATGGAACGAGGCCTATAAGAAACAGATCATGGATAGCAGGGTGGATACGGCAACCGTCTTGTGCAACAGTCTTAATTCAACGTCGCATACGGTGGTACAATATATTTCGTCCAGTGGAATTAGCATTTATCCTAGTTCGTATGATCATCTCTATACAGAGGAAGATACCCCTTCTGTGAATTCTTTCCTAGGGGAAGTAACCAAAGCCTGGGAAAGGGCGGCAGATCAATTTTCATCTTTGGACATTTCGGTGGTCAAGGTCCGCACAGGTATTGTATTGGCTTCAAAAGATGGTGCCTTACCCAAGCTGGTAAAACCCATCGCTTTAGGGGCTGGCGCAGCGTTAGGAAGCGGTAAACAATGGCAATCCTGGATCCATATTGAAGATATTGCGGGTATCTATTTATTCCTTATTAAAAATAGGATGTCCGGGGTTTTTAATGGAGTGGCTCCCAACCCGGTTACGAACAAAAAAATGACCAAGGTAATAGCATCGCAGCTCAAGAAACCGCTTTGGTTACCAAAAGTACCTTCATTTATAATGAAGTTACTCTTGGGTGAGATGGGTGCGCTGGTTTTAGAGAGTCAGTTGGTAAGCGCAAAAAAGATCGAAAAGGCAGGCTATTTATTTCACTATGTGAACCTGGAGAAGGCTTTAGAGGATTTACTGTAGTAAAAAAGGCGATCGTGAGATCGCCTTTTTTATATATGTTTTAAAGAATTAGCTCTTCTTAGCGTGAAGTTCGATAACCAATTCTATCTCATCATCGATGAACTTGTCTTTGAGGTCATCAAAAACCGTTTTGGACATGAAGTTCACACCCCACTGCGTTCTGTCGATAGTAAATGGCTTACTTTTAAGGAATACGGCGTCGCCTGGAAATGAGACTACCGCCGGAAACTCAATGTTTTGAGTTTTATCCTTGATGGTTAGATTTCCACTAACGGTTACGTTGCCACCTTCACCTTCAACGCCCGTAAGTTCGAAACTAGCCGTGGGGTATTCGGTTACGTTGAAGAAATCTTGTTCTTTACCTTCTACGGTTCCTTTAAGATGAGCTTCCAGATTTTCCTTCATCCCACCTTCCAGGTCGGTGTTGGTCAAGGAATTCATGTCAATCACAAAATTTCCGGACTGAATGTCCCTATCAATGGCTCCCAGGCTTCCTGAACTCAATTTTAGTGTTCCGGTATGGGTTCCGGCAGGTTTGGAGCCTTTCCACTGGATGACCGATTTTTCAGCATCGACCGTAAAAGCAGTTGAGCTTACTACAGTTTCAGCCACTTCTTTAGCTTCAGATACATCTGCGCTGTTCTCTTTTTCTTTACAACTCATGGCACCAACAACGATCATTGCTGCCAATGCGATCTTTACAATTTGTTTTTTCATTGTTTTTTACGTTTTAGGTTTCCACAAAAATAGAAGGTGAGACCTAAAAGGGTCTTAAACCCGTCTTAAAGTTCTATTAAATATTAGTTGTGACATTTTGACATTTTTCAAGAAATGGCAGTACTTTTGCACCTTTCAGAAAAAATAAAAAATAGACTCAATCTATGAGCAAAAAAGATAAAAACTCAGAAGTTACACCAGAAGAGGAAGTAATCACTCAGGAAAAGAAGACTTCTAAGAAGGCGTCTAAGAAAGATAAAAAAGACCCTGTAGCTGAATTAAAGGTGGAATTGGATACTGAAAAAGATCGCTACTTGCGACTTTTTGCCGAATTCGAGAACTACAAAAGGAGAACTGGAAAAGAACGCGTCGAACTTTTTAAGACGGCCAGTCAGGACGTAATGATTTCCCTGCTTCCGGTTTTGGACGATTTTGATCGAGCCTTAAAGGAGATTGACAAAACCGATGATACCCATCTTAAAGGAATCGAGCTGATAAGTACCAAGCTAAAAGAGACGCTCAAACAGAAGGGATTGGAAGTGATCGATACCAAGGCGGGAGATGTTTTTAATGCAGATGATCATGAAGCCATTACCCAAATTCCTGCTCCCAACGATGAAATGAAGGGAAAGATCATAGATATAATTGAAAAAGGGTATACCCTTGGTGAGAAAATAATCCGCTACCCCAAAGTAGTGATAGGACAATAGTATGAAGGACGATTTTTACGATATCCTTGGCGTTTCCAAAAACGCCACTGCCGCTGAGATTAAAAAAGCCTACAGGAAAAAGGCCATAGAGTTTCATCCGGATAAGAATCCTGGTGACACCAAGGCAGAAGAGAACTTCAAGAAGGCGGCCGAAGCCTATGAAGTGCTCAGCGACCCTGATAAAAAGGCGCGTTACGATCAATTTGGTCACCAGGCCTTTGAAGGTGGCGGCTTTGGCGGTGGAGGTATGAACATGGACGATATCTTCAGTCAGTTTGGTGATATCTTCGGTGGTGCCTTTGGCGGAGGAGGCGGCTTCGGAGGTTTTGGAGGTTTTGGCGGTGGTGGCCAGCGCCGTGTTAAGGGAAGTAACCTTCGAATTCGAGTTAAACTTACGCTCGAAGAAATTGCTAACGGTGTTGAGAAGAAGATCAAAGTAAAGCGAAAAAAAGTAGCCAAAGGGACCACGTATAAGACCTGCCCTACCTGTAATGGGCATGGACAGGTAACCAAGATACAGAATACCATTCTGGGACGTATGCAAACCTCTGCTACCTGTGGAACCTGTAAGGGGGCCGGGCAAGTTATTGATAAGGCTCCAAGTGGTGCAGATTCCTACGGAATGATTTCAGAAGAAGAAACCGTGTCTATTAAGATTCCGGCAGGAGTCGTGGATGGAATGCAGCTAAAGGTTAGCGGGAAAGGAAATGATGCTCCGGGTAATGGAATAGCCGGAGATCTTTTGGTAGCCATAGAAGAGCTATCACATCCCAATCTACAGCGGGAAGGAGATAATTTGCATTTTGACCTTTACGTGAGTTTTTCGGAAGCAGCGTTGGGAACTTCCAAAGAAATAGAGACTGTTACAGGAAAAGTTAGGATCAAAATTGAGGCAGGTGCCCAAAGTGGTAAGATACTTCGACTTAGAAATAAGGGAATACCCAGTATTAACGGCTACGGAACAGGAGATCTTTTGGTCCATATCAACGTATGGACCCCCAAAACCCTAACCAAAGAACAAAAAGAATTCTTCGAGAAAATGAAGAATGATGAACACTTTGAACCCAAGCCTGAAAAAGAGGATAAATCGTTTTTTGAGAAAGTAAAGGATATGTTTTCTTAAAAAACCTTCTTTTAATTTATTTTACCTATATTTGAAAGTCGCTAATCTTATAAGCGATAATTTTTCTTTTTCATAGCAATTTTTTTCCCACCCTTGATTTATTGAGGGTGGGTTTTGTTTTTTAAGGCATCTCGCCTCCTTTTATCCGTTTAAATACGGAGTAATTTATAGTTGTAGGAGTGGTTTGAAGCGTATTTTTAGGGTCAGCTGTAACTTTTTTTAAATTTAGAACACCAACAGTGCAACAAAACCAACAATAACCCTTCGAGGCTTCGGGGGGATTGAATATCTTTACCGCTTACATTTTTTCTATGGACAATCTACTTGTTGCAAATCATGTTTCCAAGTCATTTGGTGCCTTTCAAGCACTCAATGATGTTTCTATTGAAGTCCCTAAGGGCAGTATTTTTGGTCTTTTGGGTCCCAATGGAGCCGGAAAGACCACCTTTATCAGAATTATCAATCAGATAACCATGCCGGACACGGGGAATGTGTTGCTGGACGGAGAGCCGCTTCAGCCACATCACATCCAAAATATTGGATATCTGCCCGAGGAAAGAGGGTTATATAAAAGTATGAAGGTGGGAGAACAGGCTCTTTACCTGGCTCAGTTGAAAGGTCTTTCAAAAGCAGAGGCCAGAAAGCGACTTAAACACTGGTTCGAGCGATTGGAGATAGGAGATTGGTGGAACAAAAAGATTCAGGAACTTTCCAAAGGAATGGCGCAGAAAATTCAGTTTGTGGTTACCGTCTTGCACGAGCCAAAGTTGCTTATTTTTGATGAACCTTTTAGCGGATTCGACCCTATCAACGCCAATCTCATCAAGGATGAAATTCTCCAGCTGCGAGAAAATGGAGCTACGGTTATTTTTTCTACACACAGGATGGAGTCCGTAGAAGAAATGTGTGATCATATTGCGCTCATCCATGAGTCCAATAAGATCCTGGACGGCAAACTTATTGATATTAAGCGGCAGTACAAATCCAATACCTTCGAAATTGGTTTGGTTACCGAACAAAAGGAACAGGCTTCCAATGCCTTACGTGAACGGTTTGAATTATCTCCGGCCGATTTCAAAACGATCAATGATGAACTTCAATACAATGTGAAGCTCCCTGTGGGTGCTTCCTCCAACGAATTGCTGAGCTATCTCAATGGAATGGGGCAAGTAACCCATTTTGTGGAAGTAGTGCCTTCGGCCAATGATATTTTTATTCAGACTGTTCAAAATAATTAAACCTCCAAAAGATGAATCATCTGTCGCTTATTATAAAACGTGAATTCTTTACAAAAGTTAAGAACAAAGCGTTCATTATTATGACCTTCCTAAGTCCGTTGATCATGGTCGGACTTATCAGTCTTGTAGTTTATCTTTCACAACTAAATAACGATAAGGTACGCACTATTTCGGTATTGGATGAGAGCGAATTGTTTCTGGATCAATTCGAGAATGATGACAATCTGAAATTCGAATTACTGGAGAATGTTTCCCTTACAGAAGCCAAAAAAGCGGCCGAGAATGGAGAGGTCTATGGGCTACTTCATATTCCGAAGGTTGGAAACATAGAAGAAATCACCCAGGCGATCACCTTTTATTCTGAAGATTCGCCTTCGCTTACCTTTATGCGTGATATTGAATATACGCTGGAGAGCAAAGCAAATTCCATTCGGCTTAGTGAGGCTAACTACGATGCCGAACTTATTAAGAGCCTCCGTCTGGATATTGATACGCATTTGGTCTCCTTTAGTGGCGAAGAAACCTCAAAATTGGGTTCAGGCTTAAAGCTCATTTTTGGTGGCTTGGCGGGTTATTTGCTATTCATGTTTATTATTATCTATGGTAATATGATCATGCGTAGCGTTATTGAAGAGAAGACCAGCAGGATTATTGAAGTGATCATTTCTTCTGTAAAACCTTTGAAATTACTTTTAGGAAAGATTATTGGTACCTCTTTGGCCGGAATTTCGCAATTCCTGGTTTGGGTGATCTTAATTAGCGTATTGAGCACAGTGGTGTTGGTCGTTTTTGGGATCGATATGAGTGCTATTCAGCAGCAGCAAATGGAAGTTGTGGCTCAATCTGCAGGAGGTAATTTGGATGAATGGATGGTGGAAGGCTTAGTAGAATTTTGGAAGTTGCCCCTCCTAAACCTGGTCGTCATGTTCTTACTATTCTTTATAGGGGGATACCTTCTTTACGCTTCGCTCTATGCTGCCATAGGAGCGGCTGTGGACAGCGAAACAGATACCCAGCAATTCATGTTACCCATTTTATTACCCTTGATTCTGGCGGTATATGTTGGGTTTTTTACAGTGATCGAAGATCCGCATGGAACGGTTTCACAGGTTTTTTCTTATATCCCTTTTACGTCTCCGGTGGTCATGCTTATGCGAATCCCCTTTGGAGTGCCCATTGAACAGCAAATTCTTTCAGTAGTAATATTATTTGCTACCTTTATCGGTACGGTTTGGTTCGCTTCCAAGATCTATCGAGTGGGAATATTAATGTATGGAAAGAAGCCAAGCTACAAGGAGATCATAAAGTGGCTTAAATATTAATTCGTGCAAGAAGGCGTTTCAGAAAAAATTACCGAAGTTGTAAAGGAAGATATCTGGGGAACCATTAATGACATTCTTAATTGGGGCTTTCATTACGGGGAAGGGGATCATCAAATACATATCACCATCAAGTTATTGCTATTGGTGGCTGTTTCTTTCTTTGCCACCAGTTTTTTATTGAAATGGGTTCGTAGACTCTTTACCCGTAAACTGGATGAAACAGATACCCTCAAGTTTGTCAGTGTCTTCAAGTTCATCAAATACATTGTATACATTATTGTTGTTTTTTCTGTACTCAGTTTTGCTGGGGTCAATGTAACTCCTTTTCTAGCTGCATCTGCTGCTTTATTGGTGGGAGTGGGGTTGGCATTACAGGAAATTTTCCAGGATGTTATTGGAGGTATATTGATCATGTTAGACAAGTCCTTAATGGTGGGCGATATTATTGAGGTTGACGGGAAAGTGGGTAGAGTGATAGATATAAAATTGCGCACGACACGTTCTATCACTAGAGATGACAAGATCATCATTATTCCCAATCACAAGTTTATAAGTGACTCTATTTTAAATTATACGCAGAATCATAAAACGACCAGAGAGTTTGTGAGTGTTGGTGTGGCTTACGGGAGCGATACTCAAAAGGTAAAGGAACTATTGCTGGAAAGTGTTGCGGAAGATAGCAGAATATTAAAGAAACCAAAGCCCTTTGTTTCTTTTGAGAATTTTGGAGATTCTTCTCTGGATTTTAAGATATTCTTCTTTGTTTCGGATAGTTTTATAGATCCCTATATTAAGAGCGATATCCGATTCAAGATCGACGCCTTGTTCCGTGAAAACGATATTACCATTCCTTTTCCTCAGCGCGATGTACATATTATTCGAGGCGAGGAACCAGCTTTATAGGTATTTATTAACTAATTTTTAGGGATACGCGTACAATTTAAAGTTTCCGAAGGAGTTCTTAAAGGCTAGTTGGGTAAAAGTAACTATCTTTCCCCCTTTAATTATTCCGAAGAAGAATCTTAATGAATACCGGCTCGCTTTCCAAGGCAAGTAATTTATATTATGCCACATGCCTCGTTGTTCTGTCAATGATGGGCTTATCGTTCTCTTGTCACTCTCAGGTAACGGACCTGGCCCGGATAGAATATACAGTCATTCCCCAATCCAATTCGGAGAATTCCATTAGCAGGTTCAGGGCGTTGCTTAATTTCCCTTTTAAGGTATCCGAGGGCGATTATTTTATTCTGGGCATGGAGTATAGGAATCTCGATCTTGATATTGAAGATCCTACCCCTTTTCCGGTAGATAATCTTGGGCGATTTCAACTTATTCGTTTCACCATGGCCTATACTTTCGATATGAATAAAGAATGGCGTTTTGCCGCTAAGACGGGAGCGGAAGTCAATTCAAATTTTGAAAGAAGCGGAATCATAGGGGACGACATTAATTATTCAGGAGCCCTTTTTTTTATTAGAGATCGATCCGGGAAGGAAGTGGAAAAACCTTCACGTCTTATTGTGGGGCTTAACTACAGTACCAATCAAGGTAGGCCTTTTCCCTTGCCAGTTATCAATTATTTCAGACAGTTTCACCCTAAATGGTCGTATTCGCTTGGAACGCCAAAGACCAATCTCAAATTCAAGATGGGAAGAAAACAGACACTCCAAGGCTATCTATCTCTGGATGGTTTCTTTTCTAATATTCAGGACAACCTGGACGTACCTCAAAGCGATGGGACTTTAAGAACTGCTAATAATATTTCCATGACGCAGATTCTAGGGGGATTGGGATACGAATATTACATCACAAAGAATTTGTTATTGTACCTTTATGGAGGTCATACTGTTTTTAACGAAATTCGATTGCGGGATGACGATCGAAATAGTTTGTATAGAATTAACGAGGAGAACACTTTTTTTGTTCGAACTGGAATAAAATTTAAAATTTAAGAATGTCAAAGATACTGATCATTGAAGATGAAGCGGCGATTCGCCGGGTTTTAGTAAAGATATTAACAGAAGAAAGTGATACCTATCAGGTATCCGAAGCGGAAGACGGTTTGGCAGGTATCGACCTGATCAAAAAAGAGGATTTCGATCTTGTGTTATGTGATATCAAAATGCCCAAGATGGATGGGGTAGAGGTGCTGGAAGCCATGAAAAAGGTAAAGCCCGAAATCCCTATTGTAATGATTTCCGGTCATGGAGATTTGGATACGGCCGTCAATACGATGCGGCTGGGCGCCTTCGATTACATTTCAAAACCTCCCGATCTCAACCGACTTCTGAATACCGTGAGAATTGCCCTGGATCGCAAGGAGTTAGTGGTTGAGAATACTCGCTTAAAGAAAAAGGTAGGTAAGAAATACGAAATGATTGGAGAGTCTTCGGCTATTTCAACCATCAAAGAAATGATCGAAAAGGTAGCCCCTACAGAGGCACGAGTTTTGATCACCGGGCCCAATGGTACTGGAAAGGAGTTAGTGGCGCACTGGTTACATCAAAAGAGTGATCGATCTAAAGGACCCATGATAGAGGTGAATTGTGCGGCCATACCCAGTGAACTCATAGAAAGCGAATTATTTGGGCATGTAAAAGGAGCTTTTACCTCTGCCAATAAAGATCGGGCAGGAAAGTTTGAAGCTGCCAATAGCGGAACCATATTCCTGGACGAAGTTGGAGATATGAGTCTTTCGGCTCAGGCGAAGGTACTTAGAGCACTCCAGGAAAATAGGGTGCAACGAGTAGGTAGTGACAAGGATATAAAGGTAGATGTTCGGGTAGTAGCAGCGACCAATAAGGATCTTAAGAAGGAAATAGAAGAAGGCCGCTTTAGAGAAGATCTTTATCATAGATTGGCGGTTATTTTAATTAAAGTTCCGGCCCTCAATGACAGAAGGGATGATATTCCATTGTTGGTCTCTCACTTTGCGAAGAAGATTGCCAGCGAACACGGAACAACTGCCAAGGAATTCTCGGCAAAAGCGATAAAATTATTACAGGAATACGATTGGACTGGGAATATCCGGGAGTTGCGAAATGTGGTCGAGCGCCTTATTATCCTCGGAGGTAGCGAGGTGAGTGAAAACGATGTACGATCTTTTGCCACAAAATAAAAAAGAGCTACCCTTAGGTTAGCTCTTCTCTATCTTAAGGGAATTTTCATTCACAACGATCCAAGGTGTTGAGCAGGTTATTGGCCATTTCTCTGGCCTTGTTCAAATAGAATAGTTTGGTCGCCTTCAAGGATTCAGATTCCAGATCTTCAACGGTTCGTTCAAACGGTTCCTGGGTGAGTGGAGTGGTCCCTTCATACCCCATGGCCGACGTAAATCTATTCATTAATGTTTCTAATTCCTTGAGGGAACTTTCAGCATCGGCTTTCAAAAGTTTTTGTTGCGCAAGTATTTGTTCCTTTTGTTGGGAAATTTGCTTTTGAAGCTCCTTTTGTTCCTTTAATTGCATCTCCAGTTTCTTTTGTTGTGCTAACAATTGTTGTTGCTGCTCCAAAAGTTCTTGTTCTTGAGCCAAAAGATCGCTTTCATTTTCTTTGAGAATAATAGCTGGATCTTTGCTGTTGCAAACGTCTAAGGCTATAATAATCTCCTTAGCATTTGTTTTTGCACGGTTTACAAACATTCTAACCGACTCGAATTTCTCCTTTTCAAGAGCTTTGTCAAGGTTTTCCAGTGCATCGTAACTAGCGTAATTGGCATCTGTGCATCCGCATTTTTCTGTAGCGGTCATTACCTTTTTAATGGCAATTTCAGACCGTTCGGCATACTCCTTAAGTTGGGCAAGGTTGTTGGATTCCATGGCAGTTTCGGCATGTTGGAATCCATACGTGGCATCTTGATAAGCCTCGTGGCAATCACTGTCTTCTTTCGGATGTAGCAGCAAAGCAAATGCCGCAAATAGGGTAGTGGTTAAATTCATAAGTAGGATATTTGGGATTCAATAATACGTAGGAAATTTCTTAATATTTGTTCGTATTAGCAAATAAAATGACACAATTTTTATTAGAACTTTTTGATTTTTAACATGCCTAAGGCGATTTTACATCTAAAGCCCTACAATAGACTACCGTTTTTTGGGTGGTATTTAGAATCAACTATTTTTGTGCTCAAATTTAATTTCATGTATACATATTTAAGGTTCATTTTTGTTTTATCATTGTTCACTTATAGTTGCTCCTCTGATGATAAATCAGACTTAGTGCAAATGGCTTGCGATGCAGTTGAGGGTGATGGACAAAGCAGGGTTACGGTAAGTAATGTCAATATCCAAATGGAGGGCAATTTTGCTATAATTACTGCGACCATTAATAATGAAAATAGTTTTGACATTTCTGGCAGACCTTTATTTATTTTTGATGTAAATGGTGTTCCTTCCACATTTCGATTTAGCGAAGCATTTTGCTGTGATCAAGGAGATTTTTGTTTTCAAATTAGTGCAAATGATTCATGCGAATTTCGTAATGATTATTTCGATGTTAACTTAAACTCAGATTCTGTTCTGGCTTGTTTTATATATGAATCTAATTAGATTAATGCCACAGTTTTAGTGGTTTGTAATTTCGTATATAATATCACCTTCCATATGATGGATTAAGTCCTCATCCAAAGGCCATCATTATTATGTGATTGCTCGCTTATGGTGCCAACTGGATTTAGTTCATTGTTGGTGATAACAAAATGGCCTTCATCAATTGACTTTACTTCATCAAAAGGAATCACATCGAGGTCTACATCTCTGTTACCAATTTTGTTAAAGCCAGGTTCCATTAAGTAGGATACTATTATTCTTGTTTTCATCTTTACTATAGTTTTTGACTTCAAGCTATTTGTTTTGTTTAGGGCGGTTCGTAGAATCTTTTCTATCTTTAGACATCTTAATTTTTGAGTACCCTATGGATAGCATTACAATTTCAGATTATAAAATAGTAGATCGGATTAAAGTTGATAACAGCACAACTTATGTGGATTTCGGAGCCTCCGAGGAAGAGTTGGAGGATGAATTACGAAAAACACGGAGAAAGCTTGGAAAATTACAGGATACCTTATATGCTCATGGCAAATATGCCGTTCTGGTATGTTTACAAGGCATGGATACCGCAGGTAAGGACAGTTTGATACGAGAAGTATTTAAAGACTTTAACGCACGAGGTGTTGTGGTGCATAGCTTTAAAGTTCCAACCGATTTAGAACGAAAGCACGACTATCTTTGGAGACACTATATTGCGTTGCCGGCAAGAGGTAAGTTTGGTGTTTTTAACCGAACGCATTACGAAAATGTACTGGTTACTCGCGTGCATCCGGAATACATATTAGGAGAATCACTACCGGACGTGCATTCGGTGGACGATGTGAATGATGAATTTTGGGCGAAACGTTTCGAACAAATTGTAAATTTTGAACGGACCATTGCCGAAAATGGGACGCTCATCTTCAAGTTTTTTCTTAATCTGTCCAAGGATGAACAGAAAAATAGATTGTTACGTCGTTTGAGAAAACGTGAAAAGCACTGGAAGTTCTCACCTGGAGATCTCGAAGAACGGGAACTATGGGATGCCTACGCAGATTGCTATGAGGATGCCATTAACAAAACCTCCAGGCCATATGCTCCCTGGTACAATATTCCTGCAGATAATAAACCAGCGGCACGCTTATTGGTAGCTACGATACTTTTGGAAGAGTTGAGCAAATATGATGATATTAAAGAGCCGGAGTTGGATCCCGAAGTAAAGGCTCGTATCGATGAATATAGAAGTCAGCTGGAAAACGAATAAATAATGAATGGGTTCTATGTAACCGTTAATAGGACAGCCTCAAACTTTTAATACTATGAAAAGACTCACATTTCTACTTATATTTTTCTTTCTAATTATAATGGAAGGATTCGCACAGTCGGTGAATCAACAAGATTCGATCACTATTAGGAATATCTACGATATGGCCTTATTGCATGGTAAAAGCTATGACTGGCTGGATCATTTATCTAATCAGATAGGCGGAAGACTTTCTGGCTCGTTAGAAGCCGAAAGAGCAGTGGCTTATACCAAGGAAGAGTTAGACAAACTGGGCTTGGACAAAGTTTGGTTGCAGGAGGTTATGGTTCCTAAATGGACGAGGGGCATCCCAGAATATGCTTTTATTGAAACGGCTCCCGGGATTACAAGTGTTCAGGATATTTGCGCATTGGGCGGTTCTGTTCCCACACCGGATGGTGGTCTAAAAGCAGAAGTTATTGAAGTTCAGGGGATAGATGATCTTAAAGAGTATGGACGGGAACGGATCGAGGGAAAAATAGTCTTTTACAATCGTCCCATGCAGGCAAATTTGGTCAATACGTTCAGTGCCTATGGGGGATGTGTAGATCAGCGATACGCTGGGGCGATGGAAGCAGCAAAGTACGGCGCCGTAGGAGTGGTAGTCCGATCTATGAGCCTTCGTCTGGATGATTTTCCGCACACAGGTTCCATGACCTATGGAGATACTCCGGTAAGTCAAAGGATTCCTGCTTGTGCGATCAGTACCAATGGTGCGGAATATTTGAGCAGTGCACTTCGTTTGAAACCGGACCTTAAGTTCTATTTCAAACAAAACTGTAGAGTTTTTCCAGACGTTAAATCCTACAATGTAATTGGTGAGATAACCGGAAGTGAATTTCCGAACAAGTACATGATCGTGGGAGGACATCTGGATTCCTGGGATCTGGGTGACGGTTCTCATGACGATGGAGCCGGTTGTGTACAGTCCATGGAGGTATTAAGATTGTTCAAAAAGATCAATTATAAACCCAGACACAGCATACGAGTGGTATTATTTATGAATGAGGAGAATGGTCTTAGGGGCGGAAGAAAATATGCCGAAGAAGCCAAATTGAAACGAGAGCAACATCTATTTGCCCTGGAAAGTGATGCTGGAGGATTTACTCCCAGAGGATTTTCATTCGATACGGATGAAGCCAATTTTGCTCAGGTGCAAAGTTGGGAACCCTTGTTTAAGCCCTACTTAATCCATTATTTTGAAAGGGGAGGTAGTGGAGCAGATATTGGACCGCTAAAAGATGATAAGGTAGTGCTTTCCGGATTGCGACCAGACTCTCAACGCTATTTCGATCATCATCATGCGGCAAGCGATACATTTGATGCCGTGAATAAACGAGAATTGGAATTAGGAGGAGCCGCAATGGCCAGTCTGGTGTATCTGTTTGATAAATACGGAACGAAGACAGATGTTGGAAATATTAAAAAATAGCTGTCATTCAATCACTTAGCTAGTTGTTTTAAAGAACCCGGGTGAATGATATGTTCAGCCGGGTTTTTTGCGTCGGGAAGTAAATAATCGTCGGGAATAAGGAGTAAACTATTATCGGGAGTTACCATTTAGAGATAATAATTGGAAACAATTCGTATCTTTAAGTAAGCGAAAACCGCACTAACCTATGTTGAAGTTTACTGACATAAAAAGATTCTTGCTGCTTACATTATTGCTTAGTTTTTTATTTGCCGATAAAAATTTACTAGCCACTAATGGAGAGGAATCCGCTTTGAGTACACTTCAGGATGGATCTAAGTTTAGCGGATTGCTATTTCAGAAGGTGACGGATGAGCGAATGTTTAGTGAAGATTCGCTTCAACTGTATAAAGAACAAGCTATACAGGCAGCTAGAGACAACGATGTGGTCAAGGCTAGTAAATGCCTGGAGAAATATGTGATGTATTCCGGCGAGAATGAATTTGTAGGAACCGCCTATTTCAGAAAATTTGATGGGACGGAAGAGTTCGATGCCCTACACAAGAAATACAGCCTCAATTTTGGCTGGCTCAACTTTTTCTACCTGTTTTCCGCTTTGATCGGATTTTTTATTGGAATTGTATTATTGCTGTCTTTTCGGAAACAAGATAAGGTATCCGCCTTGTTGGTGAGTACTTTTGTGCTTATCCACTCCATTTTTATCTTTCATATTTTCTTGTATCAAACTAATTTGAAGTTCAGGATTCCACATATATTATTTATGTCGGCTATTTTCTCCTATCTGTATGCTCCGCTTATTTACTTTTATGTAAAGCGAATTACCCTAAATTACAAGTTCAGGAAAATCGATCTTTTACATCTTATACCAACTCTACTCATTATTCTTATTAAGATTCCAATATTCATGCTCCCTGAATCTGAAAAACTGCGAATCATGTTCAAGGTAGGTTCTTTAGATACCATGCCTTATGTGATCTATGGTTTTTCAACCAAACTACTTTCATTGCTCATATATGGTTTTCTCATTCTCCGTGTATATTGGAAAACAAGACGCAGTGGGGATATTTCGGTAGATGCCAGGAAATGGACACGTAATCTGGTAACCCTTACCCAGGTGTATATTGTTTCCTATCTGGTTTATGGTATGATTATCACCAAACAAATTCCAAGATGGGACTTCCTATACCATATTCAAGTGATTGCCATGGCTTCTATGGTATTGTATATTGGTTATAAATCTTATTTACGTCCTAATCTGTTTTCGTCAGACTTTGTACGGCAGCGCAATAAGTATAAAAAATCTGGTCTCACGGTGAGCTTTTCGTATGAACTCAAGGAACAGTTAATGCATTTGTTGGAAGAGGAAAAGATCTATCGACAGAATAATATAAGTTTGGCGATGGTAAGTGAGAGATTGGGTACTACGCGGCACAATACTTCCCAGGTGATCAATGAACACTTTGGATTGAATTTCTTCGAATTAATCAATAAATATAGGATCGATGAGGCTAAGGAAATTCTAAAAAACGACAAGAACAAGAATTTAAATATTATAGATGTAGCCTATGAGGTGGGATTCAACAATAAGGTGACATTCAATAAATCTTTTAGAAAACAGCTGTCACTTACACCCTCTCAGTACTTAAGCTCTTTGAATTTGTAAAATATGGGGAAACCTTCTTCGGAAAGGATAACCTTTATAAGTATTAACTTACTTCTGAAAGGAACTACGTTATTTTGAAATAGAGTAATTGAAGATTGATATTACTCGCAAGTAATTCTTTTCATAAGTTTAGTTGGTGTTACGATTTGTCTGGCTAATTCTTTAGTTTGGTTGGTTTTTCGTTTTTTCCGGACAAATCATGAACCCGTTTCAATTCTTTTTTGAAACGGGTTCTTTTTTTAAGAAAGAAATATGAAGGCCGGGCTTGTTAGCAGTTGAACCTTCCATCGCATAAAACCTCCAGTAAAACAAACAAGGTAATTAATGCAATCCCTATTAAATACGGGATGGAAACGACCCCAACTGCAGGAAGAGCCTTCTTCTTAACGAACAAGAACCAGGCAACCGGGGTGCATAAGACTACAAAAACAGGAAAACTAATCAGGCAAATCACGATGGCAACCGTAATCCAATTATTCTCCGAACCCGGACTGTCGAACATCATAGGAGAAAACATGGCCATGCCCAAGGAAGGAAGCAATCCAAGTCCCAAAACGATGCTGGATACAATAAGATAGATTCGGGCATTTTTTCTTCTTTTGTCTTCCATTGTTGATTAAATCTGGTAAAGTTTTTATTCCGGCAAGATAGGGTTTTCTAACTTTGTCCAAAACAAACCTATCTTGCTCTCACAGTTTACCAAGGAATTTCGTTATAATACAAAGCTGGCCATGCCCGTTATCCTCGGGATGCTTGGCCATACCATGGTAGCTTTTATCGATAATATCATGGTGGGACAACTAGGGACCGCCGAATTGGCGGCAGTTTCCCTGGGTAATAGCTTTATGTTTATTGCTATGTCTCTGGGAATCGGTTTTTCTACTGCGATTACTCCCTTGGTAGCTGAAGCCGATGGCGAAGGAAATTTAGCTTCCGGTAAATCGTCCTTTAAACATGGCTTGTTCCTATGCACTGTCTTAGGAGTCATCCTTTTTGCCATGGTTTTTTTGGCACGCCCCATCATGTATTATATGAATCAGCCGGAAGAGGTAGTAGATCTCGCCATGCCTTACTTGACCCTGGTCGCGGTATCTCTCATTCCTCTTATCATTTTTCAGGCATTCAAACAGTGTAGTGATGGATTGTCAATGACCAAATATCCGATGTATGCAACTATCATCGCGAATGTTGTGAATGTATTGCTGAACTATATATTTATTTTTGGAAAGTTCGGTTTTCCTCAATTAGGGGTAGTAGGTGCGGCCATTGGAACGCTGGCTTCCAGGGTAATTATGCTGGGATATCTTTGGTTCTTGATGTCTCAGCACTATAAGTCCAGAGAATATGTCCTAAGGATAAAACTATTCACCTTATCCAAAAAAATGCTTCAGAAATTATTGGGATTAGGGTTCCCATCTGCATTACAAATGTTCTTTGAAGTGGCCATTTTTACGGCTGCCATTTGGCTTTCAGGTATATTGGGTAAAAACCCTCAAGCTGCCAATCAAATAGCGCTTAATCTATCTTCCATGACATTTATGGTGGCCATGGGCTTTAGTGTAGCTGCTATGATACGGGTAGGTAACCAGAAAGGGCTCAAAAGATTCAGAGAATTGCGTAGAATAGCCTTTTCCCTTTTTCTGCTCACTACCATTGCGGCCTCCTTTTTCGCAGTTACCTTCTTGCTGTTTAGCGGAGAACTTCCTAAGATATATCTTGATGAGAACAATGTACAGGAGTTTGCAGATAACTTCCAGGTACTTACTATTGCTTCCAAACTCTTGCTCATTGCCGCCATCTTTCAAATTAGTGATGCTATTCAGGTCGTCGTGCTCGGTGCCTTACGCGGAATGCAGGATGTTAAGATTCCAACGGTCATTACTTTTGTGGCCTATTGGATTGTAGGGTTCCCTATTTCCTTTTACCTAAGTATGTATACTGAATATAAAAGTTCAGGTATCTGGATGGGTTTGTTGGCAGGCCTAACCACCTCGGCTATCCTTCTTTTTATGCGATTCAATTACCTGTCCAACAAGCTGGTAACAGAAACCTAGCATGCATATAATTATTTGTAGAACAGCGTGTTTTACAAATTTAGTCTTGTTTTATAAAAGAATACTCGGCTTTCATAAAATACGATTTCCTCTTCTTTGTTCTACCGAATTTCTGAACTAGATTCGAAGTGTTGCTTTACAATCCACTCATCAGCTAATTTTTGGTTAAATTTCCCTTGATGAGTACGGGCTTTGGATCTTTTTCCAAAGCCCTTTTTATATGCCGGGAATTTATAAATCAAGCCCCTCATTTTTATAAAATCCGACGTACACGCCTTTTATTTGGCGGGATCTCACTCTAATTTAGCGGAGTAGAAATTAAAAAAATAGCGACATGAAAAAATTATTACTTGTATTGTTTATCGGGATAACCGGAAGTTTGCACGCCCAAACATTCACCAATTATACAACGACAGATGGATTGATAGAAGGTGTTATATCTTCTATCATTCAAGACACAGACGGTAACCTTTGGTTTGGAAATTGGTCCGATGGTGGATCAGCCGGTATTGGTAAATTCGATGGAGCCAACTGGGAAGAATTTGACGCAGGGAACGGTCCCTCAGGCAACCGGTACCGGGCTATTTTTCAAGATAGTTCCGGGAACTATTGGTTTGGTTCCTTTTTTGATGAATTTGGTGTGGATGTATTTGATGGTAGTACCTGGCAAAACTACAATCAATCCGATGGTCTCGCGGGAAATGGGGTGACCGATATTATTGAGGATGCTAACGGAACGATATGGTTTGCCACCACCGATGGTGTGGCTGGGGGTGGAATTAGCTCCTTTGATGGTACTTCTTTTGTAAGTTACTCTACGGCCGATGGTCTGGCAAGTGATTTCACTTCATCCATTATTGAAGCCTTGAATGGAGATATTTGGATCGGGACTTTTGACTCCGGTGTCTCACGATTTGACGGTACTACTTTTACTACCTACACCATTGCAGACGGGCTTGTTGCGGACGATGTCTATGCATTGTTTGAGGATACGGCTGGAAATATTTGGGCAGGGACCTTTATAAATGACGTTGGTGTAAGTAGATTTGATGGTACTACATGGACTACCATTAGCACGGCCGATGGCCTTGCCGATAACAGAATTAGGGTAATCACGGGAGACACTGAAGGCAATATTTGGTTTGGAACTAACGGAGGGGTGAGTATATTCGATGGAACCAACTGGACCACATTGGATGTCTCCGATGGTTTGATTGACAACGCGGTAAGGGCAATTGAAGAGGATCTGGATGGGAATTTTTGGATTGGAACTTTTGTGGGTGTAAGTGTTTATAATCCAACGTTGGGCATTTTCGATACGCTCGGGGAAACATATTCGGTTTTTCCAAATCCGGCGGCAAGCCTAGTACACATTAGAAGTGAGAGTGTCATTACTTCTATTGAAATCTATTCCTTATTAGGTGAGCAACTTCAGGTAGTTTCTGGAGATGATATTACTCAAATAAACATTTCCGGTCTGGCTCAGGGAATCTACTGGGTTAAATTAACAAATACAGAAGGTCGATCGGGTTTTCAAAAGATTATTAAGAATTAGTTAGTTGGTTTTAGTTAGTTGTTTGTTGTGAAGTGCAGTGCCTCGGGTTTTACTCGGGGCATTGTCTTTGGTCTTGTTTTATAAACCCCCATTTTCATAGCCGTAAAGGTGGATAAGGACTCACTTTAGTATCGAGTTTTTAGGGTTCATTTACAGGGTGTAATCCGTAAAACAAATGGTTATGAGAAAATTTATTATAATAGTATCGATTGCATTTTCTTCGTCTCATCTGAGTAGTCAGATATATTCTGAAGGTTTTAAAAATGTTCAAAATTTGGCAGATTGGAATTTCGTAAATGCAAGTATTAGCCCCACTAGTTCCGAAAGCGGATGGTTTCAGGGAAATCCGAATGTCTTCCCTGCTCAGGACGGACCTGAAAATTCATACCTGGCCGTGGATTTTACTTCTTCCCAGTGCTGTGTCATAAGTAATTGGGCTTTGCTTCCGGTCATGGAATTAAAGAATGGAGATAAATTGACATTCTACACCCGAACCCTTGCGGGAAGTCTCAGGCCGGACAGATTGGAAGTACGAATAAGTACCGATGGGTTTAATAGTGTCTGGCCGGAAGGACCGGAAGACCTTGGTTCCTATACCAATCTACTACTCACCATTAATGAGTCCCTGGAATTAAGAGGTTATCCCGAAGTATGGGAAGAGCAAACTGTGGAATTATCAGGTCTTGATGGGCCTACTTTTGTCCAATTTGCCTTTCGATATTATATCACAGGAGGTGGTATCAATGGAATAAATGGTCATTACATTGGTATTGACAGCGTGGTAGTCGATGAGCTTTTGGCTGTGGATGATTTAGCCAAGAAAGGGATTAAATTCAAAGTTGCGAACGGATATTTGTGGTTAACATCAAAACACCTTCTGGATGAAATAGCGGTGTACAATATGGTTGGGCGGCGTCTTTTATACAGGAAGCTTAAAAATAATGAAGGGTCTATTCCTCTGGATGGGCTCGCACCAGGAGTGTATATATTTTTGGCTGGGGTGGATGGCCATAGGATTCGGAAAAAGTTCGCAGTAAATTAATGTTGAATCATGGGTAAGATTTTTTCGATTTCGGAACATGGTATTGATAACTACTCCCAACGTCATCTGGGGAGATGAAGTTGAAAAGGAACGTTATTGCAGTTTAGTTGTTAGTTGTTTGAAGTTAACCGTGAATTGTTGCTGATTTCTGGTTGATTTTAGTAAGTTGTAAAGCCCCGGACTTTGGTCTGGGGTTTTTAATTTACCCTGAAAGTAGGGTCATAAATTGCAAAACTTGTAACTTGCAACTCTAAAGCGAATAACATGAACCTTCCTAAATATATTCTCGGAGATAATACGGATCACCCTAATGCCATATTTGTGATCCATACCGAATTTCCCCGTTTCATCATTAATTTGGAAAATGATGAGGTGGAGTGGTTTGAGGAGTTCGATCAGCACGACCAGAGGGAATTGGAAACGGAGGCAGAGAATTATATAAGGGAGGCCAGTGAATTCTACGATCGTGAAGTAGCCCGCTACGATGCTTGAGGAAATTCTACGATATGATACCGAATTATTTCTCTTCCTTAACAATCTGGGAAGCGAACCCTGGGATGGTTTTTGGCGAATCGTAACGGAAAAATATGCTTCCATACCCTTGTATGCGGTACTACTGTATTTGGTGTATCGGGAATTAGGCTGGAGGGGAACTTTAATAGTGATGGTTGCGACCGCCCTTATGATCACTGCTGCAGACCAATTGGCTAATCTTTTTAAGTATGTCCTTTTTCAGCGCCCACGTCCCTGTAGGGTGGAAGCATTGCAGGATGCTATGCGATTTGTTGCCGATGGCTGTGGTCGCTATGGTTACTTTTCTGCCCATGCGGCGAGTTCTATGGCCGCAGCCGTGTTTTTAGGATTATTGTTAAGACATCGTTATTCGTACCTGCCTTTCTTACTGCTGTTTTGGGCGGTATTACTGGCATATAGTCGAATCTATTTGGGCGTTCATTATCCTCTGGATATCATTACAGGGATGTTCTTCGGTGCGCTGCTGGGATGGACGTTTTACAGACTTCAAAAGTGGGCCCAAAGACGATGGAATGCTAATTTCGGGTAACCCGATAGAGGTCGCGCCATAATCTGGGCCTGTGCGTTCTCTCCCCCGGAGCCTGAGGATTCATATCGTACCGTGTAATTTTTTCAACTGTATAACCGGTGAAGATCTCTAGAAAGTGAGGTACATTTTCTTCTGCAATAAGAATCCCGAAACTCTGAGCTTCCGGAATCTTAATCTTTCCCTCTTTGGAAAGTACCTCGATAGGTTCACCGTAGGCCCAAATAAGTTCTGGGGTAAACCCCCCAAATTCATAGACCTCCAAATGGGTTTCCGCTTGCCAATCCTTCAATTTGGCGAGACTCTTGTATTCCGGATTTATGGTAAGGGTTTTCGCCAGAGGCATCCCAAAGCAAAGTATGGCCGTGATAAATGCAATAGTCAAGAAAAAAACGGGCGCCATTTGCTTCTTAATTAAATTCCGAAGCATATAAATCCCAATACCCAATAAAGAAAGGGAAAGCAATACAAACCAAATCCAGTTTCCAGCGAGATGATCCTTCAGAAAGAGATATCCACCTACTGGAAATACGATCCCAATCATGGCGATGAGACCAAAATTAAAATATACAGGAATGGTTTCTCGTTTGTCCTTGATGTCTCCAAACTTTCTTATGAGATACTCTATATAGAAGGCAGAATTGAGCGCTAAAGGAACGAGTACCGGAAGTAGATATCGAGACTTTTTTTCGGGAACGATAGAAAGAAGCACTACGGAGCTCATAGTCCACAGAAATGTAAATAGATATCCTTTCTTATCCACCACCCGGTTTTTTAGATAGGGGTAAAGTAAGCCTATGAATGCCGGGATGGTCCACACACCACTTTGGGTAAAGAAACTCCAGTAGTAGTAAAAAGGGCGGACGTTATATCCTGTCCAGTTACTGGTTTCACGTTTAGTAATCTCCGCAACGGATTCGGCGTCGTAAGTATACGTATACCAATACCACCATCCGGATAACAACAGCGCAAAGATCAAGAAGAACAGAAGGGGTGCGACCCTGCGTTTAAAGTCATTGTATTTGTAAACAATTCCGAAGGAGATCAAAAAAGGCAAGAGCAATGCGTACATAGACACTGGGCCTTTACTCATGAATGAACATCCAAAGAAAATAGCAGCCAGGAAAGCATATTTGTAAAGTCCCTTATCCTCGGTAAAAAACAAATAGAGTTGGTAGATACTTACCATCATAAACGCATGGGTGAAAATATCCCAATTGGCATCTCTTCCTGCGGAAACTACATAAAAAGAAGTGGCCATGATCAAAGCGCCAATGAGCGCAAAAGCGCTACTCTTGAATAGTTTTTCAGAAAATCGATACGAAGTAAGTATAAGTAAAATTCCCATAACGGCTGCCGGGAGTCTTAACCCTATCAAACTTTTGAGTCCGAATATGGCTCCTGCTAAAGCGGTTAGCCAGGTGGGTAATGGAGGTTTTTGATATCGGGGTTCACCGTTGAGCGTGGTAAGGATCCAGTTTCCATCTTCGAGCATTTCACGCGCTGTCACGAAATTACGTGCTTCCATGATATTAACGATCAAGGCGTCCAAATGGACGAAAAAGATAAGCACACAGCCTACAAATAGTACCCAAAAGGGCTTTTCTTTAAGAAGTCGCATTGCGTTCCTTTTTTCCTATAAATATATTTCGAATATATATAACCAACCCAGCACCATGACCCACAAAAAGTACGGGGTCTTTGCGAAGGATCGCATAAGTTAGTATGAGTGAAGCTCCCAAAACACTGAGTCTCCAAAAGCCGATAGGAAGTTGAGAGGTTTTGGTCCTCTCCGAAACAATCCACTGATAAATAAAGCGGAAGGTAAAAATAACCTGGGCAATACTACCTAATAATAATAACCAGAGCGGGATCGCTTCATTCTGAAATAACTCCTGAATGTCATAGGCCCCATTATTGTAACCATAGATTACAATAATCACGGGAAATATCAATAGGAAGAAACGAAAAGGCCATGGAGATTTCTGCCACTCGCCCTGTAACTGCAGATTTCGAATATAGATAAAGTAGGTGAGCATCTGCCCAAGCATGATGGCAAAATCATCTCTCAAGTACCCGTAAACAAATAATAGGAATGAAGCCAACAAGCTCAGTTTCCAAAATAGGGAAGGGGTGATGATCCGTTTGTTTTTTTCTGAAAGGATCCATTGTACCAGAAGACGTCCCGAAAAGAGCGCCTGCGCTAAGAATCCAATACCATACACAAGCCAATCGCTCATCCCTTGTCTTTTACTTCATAGTTGATGTATTT
>JBCBDM010000002.1:13097-49672 GCA_038529705.1 Bacteroidota bacterium | reverse complement strand
CAACGGTCTCCTGTTGCAATGCGGCAATTTGCTCATTGTTTCGGGCACCTTCCCGAAAACTCCCCATAGCAAATTGCCGCATTGCAACAGGAGACCGTTGCGCTTAAACAAAGTATGATGTTGGCTATGTTAGACAATCGATCTGTTAGCAAGCGAATTCAAGCCGTGAGCTATAGCGAGGATATCTCTACTCCGGACGAAGAGGTACTGGAGGCTTTGATCGATAGACTTCATTTTGATGGAAGTGTCAATGTACGTTTAGCCGCTGCAGAAGCATTATCGAAATATTCAGAAAATGAAAAGGTGAAAAACGCCTTTATAAAATCACTAACCAACGAGAAGAACCCCAACATTCAGATCACTGTGATACAGTTTCTGGTGGACATTCAGGACAAGCGCGCATTGGCTCCCATGCAACAGCTATTGGAGCAAACTGAAACACCGGATTATGTGAAAGAACAGGTAAGTGCTGGGTTACAACAATTAATTTAAAACTAAAACTCATTTAAAATGAAACAAATAATAAGTATAATCATTATAATGCTGACTTTGGTTCCTTTGGGGAATGCACAGGAACCGTTTAAACAGTCTTTGAGCGGAATTAAAAAAGTAAGCCTGAAGGCCAGTACCGATATGAAGGTTGAAGTTACGCAGGGAAACGAACTCATACTGGATTGGGGTAAGATCTGTGATGGTTGCGATGACAACGGCAACTATAATGACCTACCATATGTAAGAGAACAAGTTGAAAAGAAGAGAAATAAGGCGAAAGGGTTGAAGGCCATTTATGCGGACGGAGTAGATAATACTGGGTTTGGTATGCAATTGGATCGCGATGGTGAAGTGCTACGGATCAAAGACCTGAAACCGATCACGCAACGAAGAAGTTTCACTATTAAGATTCCGAAAGGAGTTAGTTTAGAAGTAGATACAAGCACTTTGGGAAGTGTAGATATTGATGGTTTTTCCGATGAACTGGAAGTAACGTCCAATGTGGGACATGTAAAATTGGTAAACGTAACAGGTCCTATTACCGCAAGTACAAGCACGGGCCCTATTGATGTAATTTTTACTACGGTCAGCCAGAATTCTCCTATTTCTTTAACCACATCCACTGGTGATATTGATGTAACCTTACCAAGCAATACCAATGCTAATGTTGAATTAAGGTCTACGATGGGTACTGTGTACAGCAACTTCGACCTGGTGAAACCCCGTGAGGACGGACTTAAAAATATAACCGGGAACAGAAAGATCAAGGGTACATTGAATAACGGAGGAGTTAAAGTGTATCTAAGTTCTTCTACCGGGGACATTTATCTGCGTAAACAATAACAAAGTCTAATCAAACAAGAGCTTCTTTCTGTTAAGGAAGCCATTCAGAATCATGAAAAAATTAGTATTAATGGTACTTGTTCTTGCCATAGGAATAGGCACCCAGGCGCAGACACGGAATGTCGAAAAGCAAGAAGCCGTGTCCAAAAGTGAAGATATTTATCTCAATTTCAAATTTGCGGATGAGATAAAGGTAGAGCAATGGGATAAAAATGAAATTGCCATAGCCGTTTCGGTGTATCTCGATAACGGAGAAGGTAATGAGGCTTTCAATCTCAAGACGGAACGAACTTCCGGTCAGGTGAAAATATATTCGGACTTCGGTAATTATTTCGAGGAACGCCAGAAACGGTGGAAAGACAGGAAAGGGAGTTATAATTCCAATACAGAAATTGACTATGTGGTAAAAGTTCCAAAGGGAGCCAACTTAAAAGTGAAAAGTATCTCGGGTAGTATGGAAGTGCCCTCTTACGTTGGTAATCTGAAAACAGATCTCATATCCGGGGATGTGACCCTAAAGAAATACAATGGAGAGCTTCGTCTCAAGACCGTAAGCGGGGATTTGGACGTTACTATGAACAAAGCCCGTATTGATGCCAAAACGGTGACAGGTACTATCTATTCGGATTTGGATATTCAAAAAGACGGGGGCCGAAACTCTGGTCAGAATAGAATAAAGGGCACCGTGAATAACGGTAACGAGCCGGTAGTATTAACAACGGTTTCTGGAAATATTTATATGCGAAAGGGGTAATTTATACTTGGATCAGCCGAAAAAAAAGGGAGCTTGATCAAGCTCCCTTTTTTTATGAAATTTGGGTAATGCCTAGCAACAACCTCCTCCGTCATAATGGAAGGTGGATTCACTAATATAGATATCGTCTCTGCCCAGATCTGCTAAGTTGCCGGCTGTTTTATCACAAATGGCAATAGGCTGGTTCTTTAAAAGAATATGACCTTTTTTGTCGTCTAAATATTCTTCCTCTCCAAAATAGATCGCTGCTTTTCCCGTAAAGATGCATGGGCCATCTTCCGGCATGGGATCTTTAATAGCTGCTACTTCTATAGATTCTATATAGATGAGTTCATCTGTTGGGTAGTTCTTTGGGTCCAGGATTCGGTAAGGCTTGCGCGCACGAATTTCGATCGTCCCAAAACCGGCATCGGTCAATGCTTTTACATATTCCTTGATAGGTAGACTTCCACTGAGACAAAGGGCTCTAAGGTGCTCATCATTGCGAAGTGTCTCGTTCATGGGTTGTTCGCAGGTAGGATCGCTCATGACCAAACGCCCATGAGGCTTCAATACCCGATACATTTCTTGAATAGCACTTTTTAAGTCATCTTCTTTAAATATATTGAACAGACAGTTCTGCGCGGCCACATCGATACTGTTATCTTCTACGGGAAGATTCATCGCGTCTCCCTTTTTGAGCTCAACAAATTCACTTTTAAACCACGGGTTTTGTGCTTCTGCTTCCACAAAGTTCTTGCGAGAAGCCTCTAACATTTCATCTACTACATCCACTCCAATAACCCCACCTTTCTGACGAGAAAAATAGGAGAATTGTAGCAGCTCCATACCCCCTCCAACACCAACATATAAAATCTTGGGATCGTTGGTCAGGTCCCGAGCATGGACAGTACTTCCACAACCGTAGTTCATTTCCTGCATAATCTTTGGGATCTTCAATCCCGGTAGCTCCCATATAGGGTTTGTGGTGCAGCAAAGTCCGACATCCGGTGTTAGCGCGGCTTCTTTATATAGGTCGTGAGTTGTTTCTAAGTAGCTCATATAATAATTTTCAATAGTCTATTAGTAAGAGTAAGTCGTAAATAAAGCAAATCGTTTACGAAAATACCTACAAAGTTTTAATTAATTCAGTAAATATGGTGATCATATCGGGTTCCGCCTTCCCGGCCATGGCGATAATATCTGGTATATCTACAGGCTGCAAGTTGTCCGGATCACATTCGTCTGTGAGCACGGATAAGGCTACCACGGGTAATCCAAGGTGATTTGCCACAATGACCTCCGGGACGGTACTCATCCCTACAGCATCTGCTCCAATGATCTTGAGGTATCTATATTCTGCACGAGTTTCCAATTGAGGCCCCACAACACTGGCGTAAACCCCCTTATGAAGATTGATGCCCTTATCGTAGGCAATTTTTTCGATGGTTGCATTCATTTCCGGATGATAGGGTGCACTCATATCAGCAAAGCGCTCTCCTAATTGTTCTACCCCTTTAAAGGCAAGAGGAGAACCTCCCTGTAGATTGATGTGATCATCTATGAGCATAATCTCGCCTTTTTTAAAGTTGAGATTAATAGCTCCCGAGGCATTACTCACCAAAAGTTTGGTAATGCCCAGTGCATGCATCACTCTCACAGGGAAGGTGACATCTTCCAGAGAGTATCCCTCATAAAGATGGAATCGGCCCTGCATGAGCACTACTTTTTTTCCGGAAAGCCTTCCAAAGATTAACTTCCCTTTGTGGAATTCGACCGTGGCTGTCGGGAAATTGGGGATGTGGTTATAACTCACTTCGGCCAAAACATCAACGTTCTCAATGATCTGTCCAAGTCCGGTTCCTAAAATAATCCCGATCTCCGGGGAGTCAAAACCACGACTTTGTAGAAATTCTACAGATTCCTCAATATATTTCTTCATATAATTATTGTACTACTATTCTTCTTCGGATCTCTTGATCGTTAGCCCTAACAGTAATTACGTATAAACCGGAAGTAAGGTTTGAAACATCGATGGTATTCGAAATATTTCCAATTTGATCAATCACTTTGCGTCCGTTGAGGTCAAAGACCTGAACCGCCGTAATGGGGTCGTTTATTCCTCCTATGGTTACCGTATTTGTGGTTGGGTTGGGAAAGATAGAAAGATTATCAAAAATAGCCTCTTCTATACCTAAAATATTACAGTCCGCCCCCTGGTTGTCGCCTAGGGTAGCTCTTCCCCACAATACATCCGCCTGGACGCACTGGATAATAACATATTCAAAGTCACTTAAGTTAACCCCAGAAGGTAAGTCGAAGACTTTCATTCCCGTAATAGGGTCGCCCATATCCATACCTCCGTTGTCATCCTGTAAGGGTTCTGTGCTGATCTCCATTTCATTTCCACCTTGTCCCAGGCGTAGGGTAGTGGATAAAAATACGCGTAATTCAATTCCCTGAACGGTGGCAAAGTCGTTTCCAAAGACCACTTCTTTGGTGCCGCTTGTCTCAAAGTTCATGGTCGCAGTTCCGGTTACGGGATATTGCGCAGGATCATCAATAGCCGTAAGGCTTCCTTCCCTGAAACATTGGGCGTTTAAAAGGCTTGTAAATAATACAAATGCAAGTAGGGCAAAGGTAATTTTTTTCATAGTTATTTCTTTTTAGTTATAAACTGATCGAACACTGGAAATCCTTCCAGGTCTTCGGCATAGTCGATGTCGTTTTTTTTCGTCAAAACTTTCAAAGAAACTCCAATTAAATTTTCAAGAGTGGCGTTCAGCACCGTTTCGGTACCCCATTGCTTGTTCGAAAATAGTTCAGGCTTTAGATAAGACATTCCCAATAGATAGTAGCCACCATCCGTGGCTGGGCCTATAACAAAGTCATGACTTTTAAGTGCTTCAAAGGCCTCTTCAAGATCTGCCTGATCCATATCGTACATATCACTTCCAATAATGATCAAACGTTCATATCCCTCTTCAAATCCTCGATGGAAGGCATGAAGCATTCGTTCGCCAAGGTCGCTGCCTTTTTGTTGTTTTTTAGCGAAGAGAGCCGGATCCCAGATATCGTTTTCCCGAACTTTTACCGAGTAATGTACCTGCTTATCTACCTTTAGGTTCTGCGTAATAGCAACGGTATGGTTGAGTAAGAATTTATAGATGCTTAGGGCTGTTTCATCTCCCAGGCTGGCCGCCAAACGTGTTTTACATTTTCCAAGTTCTGGATTGCGCGTAAATATTATGAGTAGGTCTTTGCTCATACGAAGCCCGGAAACGGGAAGGTATTAGATCGGTGGATTATTAATTAGTTGTATATCTTATTTCCTTTTTTCAGCCACTTACCCCATGATTTGGTACAGGTATGAACATCCTCCGTTTCCTGGTCGTCCTTATTTAAAATGGGATACTCTTTGTTCTTCCATTCGAAGATGCCTCCGTATAGGTTTTTCACATTGGTGAATCCTGCTTTTTTAAGCTTTTCTCCAATTTCTTCCGAACGAATACCTAAAGAGCAGTAGACCACAATGGGAGTTTCCTTATTTGGAACTGAGTTCATCACTTCTTCTGAAGAAAATTTGGTGTACCCAACATAAAGCGCAGAAGGAATCCTACTTACTTCATACTCTTCCATTTCTCGGGCGTCCAGAATCGTAACGGTCTCATTTAATTGGGCTACACGAAGTTCGGTTACCGAAATATACGGTATACTGCGAGTGTTATATAACGCTAACAAGTCCTGTAAACTTTCCTGAGCAGTACCAACGAATGCTGTCGTGGCACATAATAGAAGAAGAAAGAATCGTTTCATACAGATCAAAAGGATTAGCCCCATCTATTCGGTAACAGCACCCTGGCAACTGCTTCCGGCGCCTGCGGTACAACCATAGCAGTGTTGGGAAATGATAATGTTTCGATCGTTTAAAAGGTCTTCGTTATAGTCTTTGATATGTTTTACCTTACTCGCTACTTTAAGATCTAACATCTGATTAAAGTCGCAATCGTATAACCAACCGTCCCAACTTACTGAAATGGTATTGGTACACATCACATTTTGAACAGCGGCCGGATTGTAAGCCTCTACCAGCGCATACATATAGTCTTCATAATTTTCGGAAGCGATCAGGTAGTCAAGGAATCTGGAAATAGGTAGATTGGTAATGGCAAAGAGGTTGTGGAACTGTATTTCAAAATCTTCCATCAATGCTTTCTTGAAATCTTTTTCCATACTTGCCTGATCTCCGGGAAGGAAAGCACCACTTGGGTTATAAACCAGGTCCAGTCGCAGCTCGCTGTCCGGCATTCCGTAACCCACGGCATTTAGCTCTTGAAGCGCTTTTATGGAAGCATCGAAAACACCATCTCCTCGTTGCTTATCCGTTTTTCCTCGAGTCCAGTGAGGCATGGAACTTACCACGTGAACATTGTGCTTTTTAAAGAACTCTGGCAGGTCGTAATATTTTTTGTTGGCTCTAATAATAGTGAGATTACTGCGAACGATAAAATCCTTGATCCCTGCCTTACTGGCCTCCTCCACAAACCATCTAAAATTAGGATTCATCTCCGGAGCACCTCCTGTGAGGTCCAAAGTATGGGCACCGGTATTACGGATCACCTCCAAACATTGCTCCATGGTTTCCTTGGTCATGATCTCCTTGCGGTCTGGCCCTGCGTCTACATGACAATGTTCGCAAACCTGGTTGCACATATAACCCACATTAATCTGAAGGATCTCCAGTTTACGGGGTCGCAGTGGAAACTGATTGGTTTCTTTAATTTTTTGAGCGAAGGTGGGAAGTTCTCCATTTTGGAAGATTCCGTTAGACAGGATTTCCAGCTGTCTGTTGGCTTCGGCCAATTCACTTTCGCGTTTGTGTAAGGATTGTGTTTTGAGTTTTCCCATATATGTCTTGGGGCTTTAAATGTGCGTGAGGGGTTGAGGCATTGTTTACACTGAGCTTGTCGAAGTGTGGGAGCTCTTTTATCTTTGCCAAAGATAAAAAGCGACTGCCGAAGACCCGACCCTTCAGGGTCACGCCCTAATTAACCGTCTAATTTATTCACTTTGTTCATCATCATCACACCATGTACCAGGGAAGCACCACTTTTTATGGCGGCTCCCACATGGACTGCTTCCATCATTTCTTCTTTGGTCACTCCCCGTTGCAACCCGTCCTTGGTATAAGCGTCTATACAGTAAGGACATTGCTCCGTGTGCGCCACGGCCAGAGCGATCAATGATTTTTCACGTGCGCTAAGGGCACCTTCTTCGAATACCTTTCCGTAGTAATCAAAAAATTTGGTCCCCAGTTCTTCACTCCATTCAGTAATATTTCCAAACTTTCGGAGGTCTTTAGGATCGTAGTACGACATAGTCTTTTAATTAATTACGCAACAAAAACTTCTTTGGATGTTTTCATTTGCTGTAAATATAGGGAAGTAGTCTAATTAATGGTTCAACCCTTACGAAAGATTTTCATAAAATATCAATCGAAAGTATAGGCCACACCGGTACTAAAATCGTACTGGGAATTGGGAATTCCCACGGCCGGAAAAACATCGTAGGTAAAGGTGTAGGTAGTTTTGAGTGATAGGTTCTTGAATAGACCTACCAATAGAGAACTCTGGCTTGATATCCTGTAGTCGCTGAATTGGTTCAATAAAGGCTGATAATAGGTCGTACTTACCAGTGTAACACGGTCTGAAGGGTAGAGACTGAGGGATAAGTAAGCGCTTCCTCTGAGGTTCTGTTGTAAGGGGGTCACATTGTCCGTAACTTCTTCGTATTCATACATGGCAAGGGTTCCCAGGTAAAACTTATATTTTTCTGAAGTGGTCAATTTGAAACGAGGGCCTGTGCCTATAAGCCCGCGAAATTGTATGAGGTTTACTTTGTTGTATTGTCCCTGTGTAAAAACTTCCCAGGCTATGCGAGGTTTAAAGCGATAATTATATCGAACGTGAGTAATACCGCTGTTTTCGAACTTGTTTCCTTCGATCTTCTGAAATCGTATGTCGTTTTTGAAGATCACCAAATGTTTTAATTTTTTATACTGAATATGAGCATCGGTACCTAATACCAGAAAGTCATTTACATTGCGTTTTAGGGCAAAATTAGCGCTGAGAGAACCCGACCAACCCGAGGTGTCCGTAACTTTTCTCAAGGATTCTGCGTTCAGGATTTGCGCCGAAGTATTGAGGCTCAACAGGAAAAGTACTGCCAGTGCTAGATATTTCATGCTTAATTTTTGAATGGTCAAATATAGAATTTTTAACGTTCTTAAAATGAGTCCGCTGCACTGTTAAAGAAATGTTTAACCGTAATCAAATTACGAGGATTATTACTATCTTGCAGCCATCAACAAACCTTATTTTAAAATTGAATTGCATGGATATTATCAATGAAGCCCTGGAATTTGAGCAACGTAAGCACAGTTTTAAAACCACCAGTGAGAGAATCGAAGCTTCCAGAGAAGTAAAAAGACTCATATTGGGAGTCAACGACATCTACAAGGAGAACAAAGATTCCAAATTGATGGATTTGATGAAACGATTGACGGTGATCAAACAGAAAATAGAAAAGCGCCTTAAAGGAAGGTTAGCAGCATAATTAAAATCCTCTGATTAGAATCAGGGGATTTTTTTTAGCCTAGAAGATCGTATTTGCTTGCTATAGTTTTAGTACGTTCGAAATTACCTTTGCATAATCCGGGATGCGTCCCACGTTTTGAAGTTTTATAGCTGCCATCTTCAATGCGGTACCCATACTTGCCTCATTAGGACGTCCTTTGAGCCAAGAGAACAAAAAGCCAGACCAGAAAGCATCGCCGGCGCCCGTAGCGTCCATGATCTTTTCCACTTTTACTGCGGCCAATTCTAATACAGGTTTTCCTTTTTCACTTAATTTAGCGCCCTTCTTGCCCAGGGTGAGGCAAACCAATTTAGCTCCCAGGGTATGTAAATTCTCGAAAATTTCTTCATGGCTCATATCCTTTCCAAAAAGACGATCCATATCGTCCTGGCTTACTTTCACGAGGGGATTAAAGCTGCAATACGTGGTGATAGCTTCTACCGCTTCGGCTGTATTGGGCCAGATCTGCTGTGAATAATTGATATCGATACTCAACTGGCATCCCACCTTTTTGGCTTCTTTGGCTTTGGATAGAATGGTGCTTCGGGCCGGATCTTTGCTCAAGGCAAAACAGGAGGTGTGAAATAGGGAAGTGTTTTGCAGCAGGTCTCCAGGGATCTGACTTTCTATTATATGGTAATCCGCACCTCGCATGGCAATGAACTCGGGTGTATGTACGGTGCGATTTACAAAGATCACCGAGGTGGGAAAGCCTTTGATTTCCCGAACATGCTGAGTAGACACATTGGTTTCCTGTAATCGATTGATGATATAATCTCCAAAACCATCATGGGCAACCGTTGCCACCATTTCTACTTTCATGCCCAGGCGTGCCATATTCATGGCAACATTGGTAGGAGATCCACCCAAATACCTGTGGTAGTCCTTCGTTTTTCGGATAGGTTGTTCGGCTTGATTCCCGATAAAATCGATCAGGGTTTCTCCTACGCAAAGGATGTCGATAGCTTTTTTCTCTGGTTTCATGCTTTCACGTAAAAAGTTGATCGGGTGGAATCAATACTTGCAATTTTTCAATCAGTTTAGGTTCCAGAAAGGACAGACCATATTGATAGGAAGCATTCATCCAGCCAAATCCTTCTCTGGTAATATATTGGAATTCTGTTCCTACATTACCGTACTCGGCAAAGACTTTATGGGTAGCACTTACTACGTCATATTTTTCGGGAATGGTACCGTTATAATCCACGGCATTACGGGTGATCATATATAACCATCGATACACCAATTCCTGTAGTTCATCGTGAAAATCGTATTGCTGTAAGCCTTTCCATATCATCATTTGATGGGGTGCCCAGCCATTGGGATAATCCCATTGCTTCTGGGGTCTTTCCGGGGAAATTTCACCCCGGCTAGATCGGTTGCAGGAGGCAATACCTCCTTGTTCTTTGAGTGCTGGAAGCACAGTGTCGATCAGTCTTTTGGCCTGTTCCGGGGAACACAGTTTTGCCCATAATGGGGTTAAGGCCGTAGCGGAAACAAATTGAGTTCGTTTCTTTTCCTTAAGGTGATAATCAAAGTACATTCCTTGTTCTTCATCCCAAAGCAGCGTATTGATCACTTTCCTTCTTCTTGTCGCCAACTCCAGCCAGTAGGTGGAGGTATACACTTTTCCATTATACTCGAAAGAATCGTTAAAATATTGTTCGATAAGGGCGGCAAAATCCGTTTCGTACTTGTAGAGAAAGGCATTCAATTCTACCACGTTGAGATGGGCGCAGATTCCTTCTAAGCGATAGGAGGTATCATGTCCGGATTCTCTCACGCTTCGGTCATGGATAAAGTATTCATCCAATTTAGGATCTTTGATCATCCGTTGCGAATACGCTAACTCGTATTCCTGGCGGGTCATATCGGTACCGTGTGCTGCAGTAGCAAAAACCGGGGTAAAATGCCCTGCCTCTGCCTCCGGAGGCTTTCCAATTCCTTCGGCTAAATAGCGATTGAGCCCATTCTCGGTAAGACGCTTTCCTGGCACCATCCAAACGGTTTCGTATTCCTTTATGGCGGTTCCTAAGTGACTTTTTAGCCAGATTGTATCCTGAGTCTTTTCAAAAACTTCGGAAATGAGACTACTGTAAAAAGGGGGTTGGGTTCGTGTTAGATAATACGATCTGTTAGCATTGAGAATCTTTCCATAGTGCTCTACTTCGTATTGAAAATTGTTTGCCATTCCCATGGCTAGGTCTATCCGATCATCTAATAGCAGGCCAATGGCTTCAAAATAACTATCCCAACCGTACATTTCGTTGAAACGGCCTCCGGGAACCACAAAAGGTTCTGCCTGTATCTCCCCATCGACTTCCGAAAGTTGCAAGGAGAGTATACCGCTGTCATCATTGATGGACTGCACGTATTCCGGTGTAACCTGTTCGGGTAAACGAACCACCTCAAGTGAAAATTCCTTTTGCAGCTCTGAATAATACCGAAAAGCCACTTCATCGGCAAAAGGAACATATACCTTTAAGATAGAGTTTTCTATGGTTTCGTTTTTAGTGTCACTCAGCAATGCCGCTATACCGGTTCGGTCCATTCTTCGGGTAAGTCCGTCCCAGTAATATTCACGGATCATTCTGGAAACTCGTGATACCGGAGGCTCTTCTATCTTTGAAAGTTCAATGACGGTATCTATCGCCACACCATCCTGTGCCCATACCAGTTCTTGGAGGAGATTGGACAAGTGATAGGTCCCAGAGATGGTATACAGCTCCCCCGATGTTGCTATCAGTTCAAATTGCTTCGGACCCTGATCCTCAATGGTGATCTTTTTATCCCCATCGGTATCTTCTTGTTTAAGAAGGCGGTTTAAGGTGTCTTCTATGTTTAGTTTGAATTGCATTATGCCTTGACCAGTTTATTTAGCCTAATAAGTGCAACGAGTATAATTGTCATTGGGATGAGGGACAGGTAAAAGACTTTATTGCCTCCTAAAATGTCGAAGAGATTTCCAATAATAATGGATCCTAAAGTTCCACCGATGGCCGAAAAGAAAGTAAGAATCCCCGCTAATGCACTATGCTGAGCTTTATCTGTATTGGATAGGACCGTGGAACTGATAAGCGGATACAGAGGAGCAAGAAACAGTCCGATCATTGGGAATAAAAAGGAAACCAGTGGTAAGTCTCCAATGATCGACACTTCTTGATTTGGTACTTTGCTGGCCATCGGTAACACGATAAGTACAAGAATAGCTGCACCCATAATACCGGTAATGGCGATATATAACCATTTCACTTTCTTGACAAGAACACCGGTAATAAATCTTCCCAAAGCAATAGATGTCATAAGTATAACGGCCATTTGAGTTGCCAACTTTGGAGTTAGATGTAAAGTCTCTTTATTGAATGTAGGGAGCCAGGTCATAATACCTTGTTCTGTCATTACATAAAAGAAGGCAAATATGGCAAAAATCCAAATTACTGGTTTTTTGAACAGCCGCAACATCTCTCCGAAATCCTCTGGAACAGAAGTCTCTTTAGCTTCAACCTCTAAATTGAATCTAGAAAAGAGAATGATAAGAAAAGAAATGGCGATAAGCCCTGCCATTAGTAGATAACCTCTAAGCCAGGCATTCGGATCGGTTTCGCTAAAGAATAGGGGAAACACCACATACATAAAAATAATCCCCATCATGAAAACAGTCTCTATATAACTCATTAACTGGCTATGTCCTTTTTTATCTTCTGTAACATATCCAATGAGCGCATAGACGGCTACTTTCACCACCGCAAAAGATAAACCAGTAACGGCAAATAAAATTTTCACAGACCAAAAGGAATTTCCATAGTACATTCCTAGGCAACCGAGGAATATCAGCGCTAAACTAATAAGCATTCCTCTCTTGTAACCCAACTTGGGTAAGAACGAACCAATAAAAAAAGATACAACAGCGATGGAAAGATCTTTAAAAAGCTCCAGGTATGCGGCATCTGCTTTTGCCACTCCATACACTTCTTGAGATCTTTCTACCAATATTCCCACACTATTGAGTAAGGCGGCAAAGACAAAATAAATAATGAACAACGATAATTTAATCCCAAGATTCTTCATAGTGATATAAGATTACCCCTGAACACTCTGTGATATGGATCTTCCCAATCGCAAGGCCAGGAAGGCCGCAATAGCAAAGAACACTCCACCAAATATGATGGCATTAACCGCATCGTTTCCAAGGAAGTTCTTAATAATAGGACCAAAGCTTACGGTTTGGATCAACATAGGGATCACAATCATCATATTTACAATACCCATATACACCCCGCGGCGTTCTTCCGGGATCACCTTGGACACCATGGAATAGGGAATTCCCATCATAGCGGCCCATCCAATTCCAAAAAGGATCATGGGTGCCAACAAGGCATATTCGTTGGAGATGTAAGGCATGGAGATCATGGCAATGGCCGATAGGAACAAGCAAACCACATAAACATTCCGAGATCCGTATTTTCTGGCAAACGGAACTAATGCCAGGGCTACCAACATGGTAACCAGATTGTATGTTCCGTTCATCAAACCGGTTTGTGCCAAGGCCTGTTCCGAAAGGGTTTGAATGTTTTGCGCAAAAGACGTATCGGCAGCACTAATCGCTTCACCTGCCTCACAGGCATGTATGATGCCCTCGAACTTTTCCTGATCATCGTTGGAAATCCCATACAGACTGGAGCGCAACATAGGTGTAATGAATTGCCAATACACAAAAAGGGCATACCATTGGAAGAAGTACACTCCGGCGAGTTTCCACATCATTTTGGGCATGTGGCCAATGGCGTCTGCAGACTCCACAAAGGGATTCAATAAATCCCCCAGCTTTTTGATCGACTTGTTTTCAGGGTTTCTTTTAATAAGTCGGTATAAGTAATACAGCCAGATCAAGGCGATAACCAGGATGATAATGACCAAAAGATTGATATTCTCGAATAAATATGGGAATACATAACCCAATCCAAACCCTAGGGCAGTGGGTAGGGAGAGAATCACAAATAGCACGCTTATGATCTGAATTATAGGCAGCGGTTTATCTTTGTTGAATTCCTTGACTTCTTCCAATTCTTCCGCCGTTGGCGGTATTTCTGGGGTTTTCCAAACAGACCAGGCGATGGTGGCTACCGAAGCAAAGGCCCCCAGGAAGAAGGAATAATACACCCATTTGGGGATAGCGGAAACCGTTTCTGTTGCGGTATTACATAGACTTGCTGTCTCTGCCGGCGGAACGCTAAACCAATCCTGGAATAGAAATAAGGAGAAGTTGGCAATGGTAATTCCGGCTCCTACAAACAGACTTTGCATCTGGTATCCGTAGGTGAGCTGTGAGTCGTTCAGTTTATCCCCAACAAAGGCCCGATACGGTTCCATGGCTGTGTTGTTCCCTACGTCCAGGATCCAAAGTAAACCTACCGCAAACCACAATTCCGGGCTAAACGGGAAGGCAAGTAGACACAAACTTCCAAGAATAGCGCCTATTAAGAAGAAAGGTTTTCTGCGCCCACCCCATTTCGGAATCCATGTTTTATCACTTATAGCACCAATAATGGGTTGAATCAATAAACCCGTTACAGGCCCCGCCAAATTTAGTAGTGGTAATTCTGCATGATCTGCTCCCAGAAAGGAAAAAATCGGATTAATAGCTGTTTGCTGCAGTCCAAAACTAAATTGGATTCCAAAGAATCCAACGTTCATGTTCCATATCTGCCAAAAGGAAAGATTGGGTTTTTTTATCTTCATGTGAGTCGTTGTTACATCGGGATATTGCGAATGCCGTCAAATAGCCTCTGTAATATCCGTAATTTTTGATAATTTTTTATTTTTTGACTCGTGAAATGGCAAAAACAATAGCGAAAACGTTTTCGAATATGGGTCTATGCTTGCAAGGCCAATTTCATAAATACAATACCGGAAGCGGTATATCCCATTTGAGTTTTTCCTCCTACTTTGAGTGAATATGCGTTCATATATTCCTGGAAGTTCCAATCGTCATTCTCATTGACCGTTTTGGTGAAGGCCTCAATGATGTCTCTTGCCTTGTTTTGAAGGCCATTTTGAGCTAATCCAAGGCAGAATAGCCCCATCCATACGGGCCAGATCCCTCCGTTGTGAAAATCGCCCGGATGATTTTTAAAACTGAAAGAATAATTGCCTTGCAATAAGTCCCAATCTGCACTTTCCGCCGTGATTACAGGCCAGAACGCAGGGATGAGCGGTCGGGATAGTTCTGAAGTGAGATCATCCATAAAACCAAGTAAGGCTTCCTTTTGTCCCTTTGTAATGTCATACTGAAGCAAGGCCAAAGCATTCCCGGCGGCATCGAATCGAGTGTCGTATTTTCCCGGAAGGATGTAGGCCAGAAAATGTTTTAGGGAACCAGCTCCCATCTGTGCGAGTGCAGCAGAATGATATATGAGATCCTTATCTGTTGTTTCCAGAGGCCAAAAGTTGACAAGGGTTCGTTCTTTGAGTTCTTTCAGTCCGTTCATCCCTTTTCCGATAACCTTGTTCCAAAGTGATTCTCCCCATAATCTGAGAATATTATCATACAGCGTATATCCATGCACAGGATATTCGTCTGCCCAATTCCCACTTAACGGGGTATATAACCAGCCTTTGTCATTGTATTCAACCGACTTTAAAAATTTTCTACATCTATCTACGGCAGGCTTTAGCCGATCCCAGGTTATACCATCTCCCGTTTCTATATGGTAAAGACAACTTCCAATGATGAACCAGGTATTCGCATCAATACGTCCTACCAGGCTTCCATAGGAAACATCGCCCGAAATTGGATCTACATTAGAAGGGATCATTCCCAGTTCATGCTGATGCCTGGCTAGGGTACCTAGAGAGTTTTTTAAAGCTTCGGTCAGGAGTGTATCTCCAACTTTCAATCCTGCAATACCACAAACTACGCTGTCGCGGGCCCAAATTCGTTTGTAATTGTCTTCTTCGACAGTACTTGCTAGTAGCCCGTGCGGAGTTATCAATCGATGCAATAGTCCGATGGATTCTTCGTATAGATTTTCGAAAGTATAATTCATGCTATTTTTGAAAAAGACTCATGGCAAAACCTCCTCCTGCTGCCATTTTTATGGACAGAGTTGTGTGTCTGTCCACCTCTAATTCTTCCATGCTAAAGGCCTCAGGATTGTCATTCCAATGGGCTTCTTCATGATCTCTATACAGCGTTGCCTTATAGCTTTTTCCTTCCTCAAGATAGCTAAAATTGAGGAGTATGGAACGGGAATGTTCATCACTAATGCCACCAACAAACCAATTTGGTGTATCTTTTTCTTGTCGGGCCATGACGAGAACATCTCCTATTTCGGCCTCAAGTACTTTGCTCTGTTCCCAGTCTACCCCCACATCTTTTATGAATTGAAAGGCCGGATGGATGGCTCCGTTCAGCAGATAGTGTTCCGGTAAATCACATACCATCTGTATAGGACTATAAATTACAACATATAAAGCCAGTTGGTGGCAAAGGGTAGTATTTACCTGGTTGTTTTCCTTATACTCGTTGAACTTAATATTGAAAACACCAGGAGTGTAATCGATAGGGCCACCCAGCATACGGGTAAAGGCTACCTTTGGAAGGTGATCCGGCGGGTTACCTCCGTCATGAGCCCAGGCATTGAATTCCTGTCCACGCAATCCCTCTCTTGAAATAGCATTGGGGTAGGTGCGTCGCTTGCCACTCGCCTTAATAGGTTCATGAGCGTTCACCGCAATTCTCTTCTTCGCTGCTGTCTCCAATACGTGCTGGTAGTGTTGCACCATCCACTGGCCGTGATGGTACTCTCCTTTCGGGATAATAGCACCTACATAGCCCGTTTTTACCTGGTTCATTCCGTGCTTTTTCATGAAATCATAGGCCTCATCCATCTGTATTTCGTAGGTGCGGGGGGCGGCGGAGGTCTCATGATGCATGATCATTTCCACCCCTCTCTCTCGGGCATATGCCATGACACGGTCAAAGTCGTAGTCGGGATAAGGGGTCATAAAATCGAATACTCCCTCGCGGTCTGTGGTATTGATCCATTGATCCCAACCCGTATTCCATCCTTCTACCAGTAATCCCTTGATTCCGTGGTCTGCGGCAAAATCAATGTATCGAAGTGTGTTTTGGGTGGTCGCCCCGTGAGAAGTTGCCTTTTTCTTTCCGTCTATGAAGGTACTCATGTCCTGACTTCCTTCAATATCCCAGGTGGATTTCCCGATGTGCATTTCCCACCAAACTCCTAAATACTTCATAGGAGTGAAATAATCTACCTTACCTAATTTGTTAGGTTCGTTGAGATTCACAATTAAATTGGATTCTATGAGACCTCCGGCATTTTGAGAGATCTGAATCGTGCGCCAGGGAGTAATGAACGGCAAAGGTATCCTCGCCTTGGATTGCATGCGATCTGAAGCCACCAGGGCACTTGTCATTTTAAGCTCATCCGGATGAACACGCAAGGTCATGCCCGGATAGTCGTAAATGGCAGCTTCATGAAAGCTCAGGTAAACCCCGTGATGGGTTTTCATTGTAATAGGAGTGTTTACCGCATTTTCAGGGATGACCGATGACAGTAAATTGGGATGTCCCCTTTTAGAGAGGGCATCAATTTTGCTAAACGGTGTTTCATTGTAGAGATGTTCATAGCTGTCCCAGTCGCCAGGTTGCCAACAGCAGTTATGGTCGTCCGTAAGATTGAACTCCGTATGTTCTTCAGTAATAAAAAGCTCCTGCCGGTTTTCCTGAGGCAATAGTCGATAACGAAACCCTATACCATCGTCATATACGCGAAAGATAATTTCCAATTGCCTTTGTTCGTCTAAAATTTCCCTGAGTACTATCTGAAGTTCCGTGTAGTGATTTTCGACCCATCGCTGCTCTCCCCACGGCATTTCCCATTGGGAGTTGTGTTCGGTTACTTCTGAAGAGATCATCTCAAAACCTTCCATCATTGGCAGGGCTTCTTTAAAGGAAAATCCCAAATAAGATCGATCGATAAGGGTAGCGTTTTCATGAGAAACCGTATAGTACGGGCGTCCTGTTTCAGAAAGTCCAAAGGTTACTTCAATGGCCTCTTTGGGTGCGCTTACCGTTTTTAGACTCATAGGGCTATTGTTCTTTTAAAACCATGAAAACCTCTGTTTTCCAGGTCAATTCGTTTCCTCCCATATTGGGATTGTTATGAAAGACCTCATAGATCTCGGAGGTCACTTGGATGTTGTTCTTTTCTGCATATTCTTCCAAAGCGTACCAGGCCCGGTCTGAGGTTATATAGTTTCCATTGTATATGGCCATGAGCGCTTTTTTGGCAGTAGTTTCATGATATTTCACCAAATGATGTTCTGGTAGCGAGTCTGTTTTAACAATGGGAAAGCAGAATTTGTATTCAAGACTATCTTTTTTCCGGTCCCAACGGGTAATCTCCACAAAAGGCGTTCCTTTAGGTTCCAGGTCGTTTTGTACGATGAAATTTGTTAGCGTATTGATGTATTCCATCATGCCCTTCGCCTTGGTGATTTGTGAACTTTTTATGGGAACGTAAGCAGAAAACCGTTCCGGAGTCTCGGCTTCTCCTTTTATTTTCACTCTAATTTTTTTGAGGTGACTATCCAAAAGATCCAGGAATTCTTTACCGCGCTTCTTCGTGTTATCGGTAAAGGTATTGCCTCCAAAGAGTACGGCCCATCGGTTCTTTAGACTGTAGGCGCTATCCGTTACTTTTAGCGTCACCTGCACGACAGAGTCGTTTTGTCTTTGAAAGTCCCAATGGTAATAGTGAACTGAATCTCCAGACCGGATGGTTTGTGAAAGCTCGTTAAAGCTATTTTGAACAATAGGTTGAGAGTCTTTTAGCGAAGTGTTCCAGGACTTGATAGATTGATTAACAGTGCCTATGGAGGTGTCTACTTTGAAATTAATTCGATAGTCTTCAGCCTTGATGAAGAAATACCACAATGCTGTAATGACAAGGATACCCATAAAGCCAAAAGCAATTTTTTTAATCATAGAATTTTGGTAGCGTTAACTTTTCTTCATTTTCAGATTTTTGGCTACAAATTGCCCCAGGTCCTGTCCCTGTTGCAGTCCAATATCAACAGCTGCACGGTAATGAATTCCACCGTATAACCTGCTTACGGCAGCCTCCTGCGCCGCTTGTCTGAAAGATTTGAAATTCCGTATGGGTAACCCATAGGGTAATTCGGTCGTGTCATTGAAGGAAAAATCATCACCAAAAATTTTGGTCAATACTTCCGATGCTGCTCCGGAAACTACAGAATGACCGCTCACGTATTCCGGAAATGGAGGGGTTTGTAAAATAGGTTGCCAGGATTCGTCTATATGCTCATTGATCAAACTTTCCGGACGAATAAGGTTGCTACGGTATTTCTCGTCCCAACAACTTATAAATGCGTCTGCAATGGCCAGGGAGGTTTTGGTATACGTAAAGACCGTATGATTTACATCGTGCTCTGCTTTTTTGGAAGCGATCTCGGCGATCCCAATCCAATGTGCCCCGGGAGTGATCTTCTTGGTAGCAAACATTAAATGTCCCCGGGTGATGGATACATAGGGATTACAGTCCCAAAACTGGGCAATGGCTATTTCTTCGGAGGTATCTCCATTTTTTGTTATCTCTTGGCTTATCTCGTACACTTCTTCCAATTCTTTATAGAAATCGCTGCCTTCTTCCATAGAGAAAGCCGGAGGTGGTGCAGGTTTAAATTGGGCTGCAGAGTCTAGCACGAATGGGCGGATCTTGTTCCAATGTGGCTCTATTCCGTCCATATAGGCCGGAGGTGTAGGCTGCCAGCGAGAAGGATCGTCCGTTTGAATAGAGAACTTCGGCATGGTTCTCGTTTGTTTGTAATTGTCTTTATCCATCCATTGGCCAACGTGGTCGGCAACGGCTAGTCCGTAGCTTTTAGAGGCTTCAAATTGCGGTTCGTTTACTCCTTTCCAAACCTGATAGAGACTATCCCGATACGTGGTTATTTTCTCTTCTGAAAAGATGAGACGCTTATTCAATTCGATGTGGGCTATCAAAGCTGCCAATTCATAATTCACGTTTGCGCTTTCCTGCGGAGAAGGGATGGGAGGGAAGTCGGTAAGCTGTCCGGATAGCGAATTGAATTCCTGAGAATTTGACGCTAGGATCTCATAGGCTGCTACATTTGGATAGGCATAGATCCTGCTCGCCACCGGGGGAGAGAAGATATCATGTATCATGACGTCGGTTACCTTGTCGACCGATTGATGAAAATGGTCCGGGCTAATGGTTATATTTTCCTTTTCTCCACAAGCGTTCCATAGGAAAACCAGTGCCAAGAGGGGAACAAGGTGTAGTCTATTTCGAAAAATCATAAATCTCTGCTGCATCATTGTTATACACTATTAATAGGTAGGGTTTGTTGTTTAGTTGTATTGTTTTTAGGTGTCTAACGCTTTTATGTTCGAGCATTAGCCCCAGGGTGTTTCCCAATTCAATTTCGGTTTCAGAATGGATCAACGCTCCGGAAAAACTGTCAAATCTTCCATGGAACGGGATCACTCCAAAATAATTTCCCGCGGCCAGGACACTTTCCTTTCCACTTCCATCAAAATCGTAACTTGTAAAGGCCTTGATGGGCGCAGTTTGAAGTTCGTCCGGGAATGATTCAAAAATAAAGGTATTCCCGTTATTTCGCAAGAAGCCGGATGTTAATGTAGTAACTTCAAAAAGGGTAGCTTTTTCCAAAAGATCCGTTCCCATCACCTCTTCGACCGTCTTACCGGCAAAATCTTTATAGTTGGGGAATTTCTTTCGGAGAAAAACCATTTGTTCAGCCAATTCATTCAAACCTAGTAATGGGTAATATTGACCATTTTTCTCAATAGCCAAAACGGTTTCGGTAGTACCATTTTCGTCGAAGTCTGAATAATACATGCGTAAGGGACTTTTTTGACTTGCTTTGAACTTACTGTTCAGCCCCCAATTACCGAGTAAGTAGTCTTGATCTCCATCGTGATCAATATCGAATGGAATAATGGTCTGCCATAATCCGGTATAGTTTTGATCTAATATTTCCACTTCCGAAAGGACACCGCTTTCATTCTTGAAAAACCTGGGCGCCATCCATTCACCTATAACGATCAAGTCTGTTTGTCCATCCTTGTTGAAGTCGTCCCAAATAGCATTCGTCACCATGCCAAATTCGGAGTCAAATTCTTCATTACCTCCTTTTTTTCGCCAATAAGCTGGGGGAAGCTTGCCAAAATTCAAAGGGTCCGTATGGTTTCCAATGAATTCCAAATATTCATGGGACAGGGAATCTGCATCAATAGCAACGGAAGAATTGTAGTAACTTTCTGGTTCAGTCCGCCCTTCAAGAGCACCGTTGGTGTAGGAGTAGAACCTATTAGCCAGATATTTTTTTGAAGGACTTACAAAGTTGCCACCGGAAAGTACGGTAAGGACATTCTTATTTCCGAATCCAGGCCTGGAGATAGTTGCCGAAATATCTTCATAAATGGAATCCTGGGATAGCCCCGGAAATTGGCCCAATTCGAAACCGTCTTCTTGCTGCAAATACACCGAAGCTTTTTGGTATTTCGCCCCTCCAAAGAACAGATCGTCCTTCCCGTCTCCATTTAAGTCTCCTATGGCGAAGGCAGGGCCTCGTTTGGACACTTCGTAAGGAATAAGCTTCTGATAGTTGAAATCGGTTTGATCGTCTTCCTTATGTATATAGTCGATCCCCAAATTATCAATCACCTTTCTAAACAGGGGTGTATTGGTTTTTTTTCTGAAAGTATAGGGTTGTGGGTTTTCCGGACTCACAGTTAGTAATTGATTGGGAGTTACTTTATAGATCGTTTGAAAGGAACGATCAGGCCATACCACCTTAACCGAGTCCAATTGAGTGAACTTGCCTAATCCAAAATGTACTATGGGTGCACTGGACGCCTGCCAACCCCTATTGGGGAAAAGTTCCCGAAACTGAAGTTTGCCATCGTGATAAGCATATAGTTTAGCTCCAATGCCAAAGGGATTCTTATCTTCATACTTCAGTTGTACTTTCAGATAATTTCCTTTTTCATTGGTGGTATTGATATATATTCCGGCGGGTGCATTTATATTATTGGTGATAATATCCAAATCTCCATCATTATCCAGGTCCCCGGTCGCTGTGGCCCCAGAAATCGTTTCCTCGGGTTTCATTTGAGCTGCAGAAACATCCTGAAACCTTCCGGTGCCATTTCCGAAGAACAAATAGTTAGGCACCGCCCCAGAGGGCATTAATTCGAGGGCTTTTTGATCCATTAACTTACTGTCGTTCATCTGCTTTTGGATCTCACGATTGGAAACAAAACGAATGAAATCCAAGTCGTTGGGCCGTCTGGGAATGCCATTGGAAATATATAGGTCCTGATGCCCGTCCTGATTATAATCATTGAATAAGGCACTCCAGCTCCAATCTGTGGCGGACACTCCATGCAACAGAGCCGTTTCGGTAAAGGGACGTTCTCCGTTGTTGGTGTATAGCATATTGCGGGTGTACTGGTAGTGATATCCATAGGGTCCGGTACGCAGTTGCATGATTTGATAGGTATCGTCACCTTCACTGGATTTTAGAACCGTTTCGTCCTCTGGAGTCATATCCAAAGATATAAGGTCCGGCCAGCCGTCATTATTGATATCTGCAGCGTCGTTTCCCATTGAAAAACGAGATGTATGGCCAAAAAATGACCGAAGGCTTTCCGTAAAACTACCATCCCCGTTGTTTACATAGAAATAATCGTCTTCGTGGAAGTCGTTACCAATGTAAAGGTCCGGGTACCCATCCTGATTGAAATCGGAAACGGAAACTCCCAGGCCATAGCCATTGATGCCTCCGTAGATACCAGCTTCTTCACTCACATCGGTAAAGCCGTTTCCGTCATTGCGAAATAGCTTGTCTCCGGTTTTGTCATTACGCTTGTATCGTAAACTTACCCTTCCGAAGGACTCCTGCGTATGAACTGCATGGTTCAACAAATAAAGATCCAGATCACCATCCAGATCGTAATCAAAGAATGTCGCAGACGTACTATAGGATTGTGTATTTAGGCCATACTCGGAGGCTTTTTCGGTAAAGGTGTTGTCTCCGTTATTAATGAACAGTTCATTATGCCCTTCAAAATTATGGATGCCTACGACCGCACACACATAGATGTCCAGGTAGCCGTCTCCATTTACATCGGCCATTACCGTTCCGGTATTCCATGAGCTATTACCGGCTACGCCGGCAAGATGGGTAATATCTTCAAATTTTAGATCGCCCTTGTTAAGGTATAACTTATTGGAGACCTGATTCCCCGAAAAATAGATATCCTGAAGACCGTCATTATTAATATCGCCCACGGCTACTCCTCCTCCATTATAGAAATACAGATAGTCTAGAATATTCAGCTCATCAGATTCGCTTAGGACATTTTTGAAATCAATACCGGTTTTGGAAGCAGAGCGATTTTCAAAAAGTAACGCATCGTTGTTACAGGCAATGCACAAGAGTGTAATGATAAGAAAAGGCAGTCGCTTCTGCATTAGCGGGTAAATATTTTGGGTGTTCCTTCGTTGATGGCAGTGATGAGATACTCTTTGCCATTTTTAGCCTTGAATGCAGCAATATGCTTGATTTCACCTTTTACAAAGAAGCCACTGTCTTTATAGTCCAACCATTCAAATTCGTTATTTCCCTTATTCACTAAAACATCGCCGTAGCTACCATCCATTTGAGAGTATTGTGGCTTAAGTTCGAAGTTATTGCCACCCAGGATAAGATCCGTAAGTCCGTCTCCATTGATATCTGTGCAGGCCACTCCACAAACGCATGAAAGCTGAGCCCTGGTGGGTAGCTTTTTAATGGTAAAGCTTCCGCTTCCATTGTTGATGGCGATAATAGATTCAGAGATCTCCACTTGTTTTACCACAGAAGCGGCCAGGATGTCCACCGAGAAAAGTTGATCTATGGATCTATGGGCGTAGTCACTGGCTTTAATATTTTGCTTTTTTAGAGAAACCAATTGTCCGGTAAGCTCCTTTTTTTGGTGGATAGGGTAGTCTTTTCCGTCCTTCTGAAGGGTAGTGATCTGTTCTATAGTTCCGTTACTGTCAAAATCATTGATGTACAACTTCATGGGTGTTTCTGGAGTGGGGCGATAGTGAATATTACTGCCTTCATTCCCCAGAACCAGATCCATATCTCCATCGTTGTCTAAATCTGCTGCTTCCACCGTATTCCACCAACCTTGTTGAGCATCCAGTTCGGTTTTGAATTCCGACAATTGCTTTCCGTTATTCCTATAGATTTTTACCCCTCCCCAATCTGTGGTGAGCACCAGATCCTTTTTGGCATCTCCGTCAATATCCACCCATTGGCCATCCGTGATCATTCCCGCATCTTTTATAGGATAAGCAATACTTTTTCCGTTGTTGACAAAGGTGCCATCTCCCTGATTTTCAAGGAACATATGTGGAGGATTTACTCCATATACTCCCACCACACTTCTGGAGCCTACGAAAACGTCGATATCACCATCTTCGTCAAAATCATGGGGAGCTAACACGGAAGTGTTCTGAAATGTGGAGGGAAGTGTGGCGGTAGACTCCGTGAAAACACCCTGACCATTATTCAGATAGAGTCTTGGTTTTAATTCCTTTTCTGTTCCGGATTCATTTCCTCCGGAACCTTGCATTAAGTCCAGATCGCCGTCGTTGTCCGCATCGAAGAAAGCCGCTACGGTATCCTCAAATTTTGCATCCTTCACAAAGGCTTGTTGCGAAGAAGGTTTCAATTGTCCGAGGCCATCATGTAAATACAGCACTCCTGGCTGTTTTGCGGCACCCCCTATGAATACATCCTCGTGGCCGTCTCCATTTACATCCCCAACTGCCATGGATGGTCCTTCTTGAGAAAGTTTTTGAGAAATAAGCCCCTCGTAGTCGAAGTCATTGTACGCATTCTCTTTATGTGCAATAATAGCCGGGTTTGGATTTTCCGTTAATAAGGTTTTGCTAATTTCTTTCGGATAACTATAGGTCAAGGTCGCCTTACTTTGATCTAATGAAAGTACCTGGTTGGAACTTATGTTCACTAATTTTTCGGTAGTGTCGTCTGGCCAAATAACACGAAGAGAGTCAATTTGTTGAGTCTGGCCCAGGCCAATGGTCATTTTATAATCCACACAGGACTGAAATCCCCTAACAGGTACCAATTCTTGTAAAATGCTTTTATCCTCGTAGTACAATCGTACACTTGCACCCACGGCGAAAGGATTTTTACCCTTCCCTTTAAGTTCTATTTGTAAATAATTATGGTCTGTCTTTTCATTTGAATTATTCCTATACACAAATGACGGCATGTTTACATTGTTAACGATCAGGTCCAGATCTCCGTCATTATCGAGGTCTCCGTAGGCCGCACCGTTGGACATACTTTCCATTCCGAAGCCCCAATCATCTGCCTTATTGGTAAAAGTGATGTCTCCATTGTTGTGGTAGGCATAATTGGGAAGTGGTTTTACGGGCATCTTATTTATGATGGTGTCAATCACTCTCTTTTCTCCCGTAGCTTTACTCTGCATGATCTCGTTGGCAAAGAAGTCTACAAAATCCAGATCTGTGAGGTCATGGTTGATCCCATTTGTGATATAGATATCACGGTATCCGTCATTATCCATGTCGAATACGATTCCGGACCAACTCCAGTCTGTGGCTTCTATACCGCTGTGATAGGCAATTTCTGTAAAGGAGTTGTTACCGTTGTTCAGTTGTAGGGTATTCTGAATGAATTGTTGATAGAAGTCGTTGCGTTGCTTGCGTTTGTAGACGTTGTAATTGTCGAACTCCATCACCGATTTTACTCGGGCCTCCTCTTCGGGAAGCATATCGGTAATAAAAATATCCTGCAACCCGTCATTGTTGATATCCGATATGTCTACACCCATAGCCGAGAGCGATAATCTGGAGGTCCAGTTTTTGATGTCTTCTGTAAAGGTTCCGTCCTGATTGTTTAGATAGAGGTAGTCTCTTTCAAAGAAGTCGTTGGATATGTAGATGTCCGGGTATAGATCTTGATTAATGTCGGTGATCATGACTCCCAATCCAAATCCGATAAGCGAACCGTAGATACCGGCTTCATCACTAACATCTGTAAAGGTATCTCCATCATTTCGCATGAGGAGATCACCAACCCCTCTAAAGGCACTGTCCACACTTTCCCAATCCTGTGCTCTTTTACTACGCTGTCCTTCATTTCCCAAACTACTCACCGGTACATTGCTATTGTTCAAAATATAGGCGTCCAGATCTCCGTCCTTATCGTAGTCGAAGAAGGCAGCATGTGTACTAAATCCGGTTTTGGCCAGGTTGTATTCTTCAGCTTTTTCAGAAAACGTTAGGTCGCCATTGTTGATATAAAGGTCGTTGTCATGGTTATTTCCTTCATAATTCCCGGCATTACTAATATAAATATCCAGCAGCCCATCGCCGTTCACGTCGGCCATGGTAACACCGGTAGACCAGGGCTTGTTACCTCCCACGCCTGCTTTTTCGGTTATATCTTCAAACTTCCAGTTTCCTTTATTCAAATACAGTTTATTGGAGGTCATATTGGCGGTCATGTATACATCCGCCAGGCCATCATTATTGATGTCTCCTATGGCCACACCGCCTCCATTGTAGAAGTTTCTGTACTTGAAAATGTTGAAATTTTTTTGATTTTCAATTTCATTTAAAAAATCAATGCCTGTCTCCTTACCGGACATGAGCGTAAATAATGTATCTTCCGTAGTCTCTGAGTTTGCGTCTTTCGTATTGCCATTGTTACAAGCGCCAAAGAGCAAAGCAAGGGCAAATAAGTAAAGAGGGGAAAAGTGTTTAGGTGTGTACATGGATCAATCTTCTTTTATTAGAAATAACGGGCTATCGTTATTTCTTCCTACTATATAATATGTGTTTTGGTTAGTCATTATTTTTTCAATACTTCGGCAAGCCCCATTAATATTGAGAGATGGTTGCTTGGGTACTCTAAAATAACCCTGGGTATCGTTTAGCAAAAGGGTTCCTTGTGAACCATCCAACCGACCAATTTGGGTACTGGTTTCATAAAAATTACCGACCAGCAATATATCTAAAAAACCGTCTTTATTAAAGTCTTCTGTCCATATATCTTCCACTTTTGAAAACTGGGTGATTGGAGGTAAAGACCGAGCCGTATATGTATTATTTCCGTTATTTTCGAAATAGGTGGTGCTTAAGCTGTTTACCTTTTTTTTATCGGAGGCTCTAATAGGTTCCTTTCCAAAAAGCTCTTCTAGATTTGCGGAAGCAAATTCCTGATAGGACAGGTATTTTTTATTGAGGAAGGGGAGTTGCTTTACCAGTTCATCTTTGGTGGCCAACGTAGTCTCTATTCCATTGTAATAGTAGGTGAGGATGGGGTCTACCTTTCCGTTTTCATCAAAATCACTGAGATAGAGCTGTAACGGCTGGTCGGGGGTGGCTGAGAGGCGCGTGTTGAGCCCCCAGTTACCCGCCACGATGTCCATATCGCCATCTTGGTCATAGTCTGCCACTTCCAAGGTGTTCCACCATCCCTGGGAAGAGTTCAGATTTGCATCATGGGCCTTCAGCTCTTTGCCGGTGTTCAAAAGGATGGAGATAGGCATCCAATGTCCGGCAACTATGGCGTCGGGAAAACCATTGCTGTCTATATCCTCCCAGACAATATCCTCTATGTTGCCCATATTTTGCAGGGATTGTCCAAAAGAATCTGAGGCGTTGGTAAAGTTGCCATGGCCATCGTTCATAAAGATGTATTGTTTGGGAGTTATTCCAAATTCCCTGGGAACGACATTGGCAGAAATTGAAATATCCATGTTCCCGTTGTCGTTGAGATCTACTGCGGTGACTTTGGAGGCATTTACCGAAATGGGAAATTGACTTTCCTTATACACCAAGTTACCTGCTTCCTGGAGATATAACCTTGGCTTGAGAGCTTCTCCCTGTCTAAATTCATTTCCGCCGCTAACAATAAGCAGGTCATTCAATGCGTCGCCATTAGCATCGAAGATCACTACATCGATGTCTTCATTTATTTTTGAATCATCAAGATGTGGTATCACTTTCTTTTGAAAGCTTCCATCTTCAAGTTGTTCCCAAAGTTCGGTGGCCTGTCCTTTAGCGCCCAGGGCTATAAGATCCTCCCTGCCATCGTTGTTCAGGTCACCTGCTTTAATCACAGGTCCCTGGTTGGTGGTGGCATATGGGATGAGTGGATCACGGGTAAATTCGATAGAGGTCCCATCCCGGTGTTTAAAGTCTATAAGTGGCACTGCCTTAGATAATAGGGGTTTAGGAGTTGTTTTTGCGGAATAGTAGTCTCCTCGAGCTTCTTCTTCAATGACGGTAAGGATGGTGTCTACGGCAAGGTTTTTAAGGGTCTGAAAATTTCCGTTGGGCCATATGACCATAAGGGAGTCTATGTTAGAAGATTTTCCTAAGCCGACAAGAATTTCGGGAGCTTTGGCGGAAAGATATCCTCTGGTGGTATAGTTTTCAAAATGCTGAAGGCTGCCCTCATTATAAAGCTGAAGTTTTGCTCCTATACCGAAGCGGTTCTTCTCGCTTCCTTGAAATTTTACCTTTAGATAGTGTAAGGAGTCCAACTGCTGGGTCTTATTCTCCAAAACGAAGGCTCTGTCGTTATTGTTATTTACAATGAGGTCAAGATCTCCGTCGTTATCCAGATCCCCATAAATGGCGCCATTACTATAGGAGTCTAATGAGTCGAACCAATGGGAGGTACGGTTTGAGAATTGTAAGGACCCCTTGTTTTCAAAGAAATAATTCGGGACTTTGAATTTGGGCAATTTTGAGATCAATTCAAGATCTTCTTCGGTCATTCCGGAACCTAAGCGTTTCTGAATGCTCTCATTTGAAATGAAATTAACGAAATCCAGATCGTTAGTAGCTCCCAGGATTCCGTTGGTAATGTACAGATCTTTATGTCCATCATTGTTGAAGTCTGCTACCAAGGGAGACCAGGACCATTCTGTAGCGGCCATTCCGCTAAGAAACGCAATTTCTGAGAAAGCGCTACCTCCCCTGTTGAGGTGCAGTGTATTTTGCATGAACTGTGGCTGATATCCTTGCTTTAACTGATTTTGATATACAGGATAGCTGTATTCTTGTCCGGAGGCTTTTAAGGTTACCAGATTTTCTGGTAGCATGTCCACAGAAATGATATCTGTATAACCATCGTTGTTGATATCGGCCATGTCATTTCCCATGGAAAAGTGAGTGGTATGGCCTAAGGCGTTTTTTTGCTGATTGGCTTCGAGATAGGTGGTGTCACTCTGAAGCATATAGAGATAGTCATGTTCGAAGAAATCGTTACCGATATACAGATCGGTGCCGCCATCATTATTCAGGTCGCTAGTTGCAATTCCCAAACCAAAGCTGATTGGGTTTTGGAGGATATTCAGTTGGGAAGAGACATCCACAAAATAGCCATTGTCGTTGCGCAATAATTGATCTCCTGTTACCGTGTCTATTTTTGTTCGCTGCGCCCCATTTCCATAGTTGGCATTGGGATGAACGGAATGCTTAAGCAAGTATACGTCGAGGTCTCCATCTCGATCATAATCGAAAAAGGCCGCCTGGGTGTATAGTCCTTTCCTGTTGAGGTTATAGGCTGCTGCTGCTTCGGTGAAAGTGGGGATACCGTTTTTATTTCCTTGGTTTACATAGAGGAGGTTGTTTCCTTTCAGGTCTAAATGTCCACTGGCTTTGGAAACATAGATGTCTAATAGGCCATCGGAATTGATATCCACTGTCGTGACACCGGTTGTCCATCCTCCCTGATTATCAATATTGGCTTCTAAAGTAATCTCGGAGAAGGTGAGTCCACCTTTATTGAGATAAAGCTGGTCGTTGTAAAGATTGGAAGTAAAATAGATGTCTAAAAGACCATCTCCATTAAAGTCGCCCGAAGCAACCCCAGCACCATTGTAAAAGTAGAGGTAATTGAGTATGTTCAATTCTTGGGTGTTGGCAAGGTGGTTTGAAAAGAGAATGCCGCTGTCCTTTTTTAAAACAAAGCGTTTTGGTTCCTTCTTTTTGCTGCAGGCAGCGAAAAGGAGTGCAATAGAAAGCAAAAAAACGGGGATTGCCTTTTTCAATGTTGGAGAATTACAATAGGATATAAAGATAAAGGAGGATTCGTTACAAATCCTCCTTTACTTTCAAAACTTATATTACTACTAGTAACCTGGGTTTTGCTCCAAGTTTGGGTTTAGTACTAACTGACTAGCAGGGATTGGGAATAGGTTTAAGTTGTTATCCCCAACAGCACCTGGATCTTTAAGTTCCCAATTTCTGGTGTATTGTCCAAAACGTACCATGTCGTTTCTTCTCCAGAATTCGGCATAAAGCTCACGACCTCTTTCGTCCAATAGTTGCTGAGCGCCAACACTACCTAGCGGTGCAGCACCTCTAAGAACACGAAGCTCGTTCACTAGTGAAGTTGGATCTCCACCACTTCTCATTACAGCTTCTGCTTTCATTAAGTGAGCATCTGCATAACGGAAGAAAATCTCATGGTTGGTAAACCCTCCATAGCGTGGGTTGTACTTCATTACACGGATCCCGGTAGTTTCATCATTGTTGATTAAACTACTATTACCATCTCCGTCTGTGAAATCACGCTTGAAAGTAAGTGGGTTACCTCCTCTATCTGTTAGTGGAGTTCCATCGATTTCATATTGTTGATTGATCAAGAAACCAAAACCAACGTTAGAACCTTTCACAAATCCTGGGAAGTCTCCGGATTCTTCAGTTCCAGTTTCACCGGTGAATACTTCACCTTCTGTAGGAACAAATCCACGTCTTTCCTCTTGTCCGCTACCAGGAACATTAATCTCCGAATCTCCTTCGAACAAGTCGTAAAATTCAGCTAGCGTAGAGAAACCGTTCCATCCACCTCCGGTAATTTCCGGAGCCTGGTTGTAGTGTAATCCATTCCAGATACGGTTTCCAACGGCTGTTGGAATAAACCAGATCGTCTCGGAGTCACTTGTTTCTCTAAAAATATCGAAGTAGCCTTCCTGTAAACCATATCCCTCGGCGGCGATTTGGTCTACCAAAGCAACTACTCTATTCATGTCTGCAGCCGCAGGGCTTCCACCAAGGTAGATGTGCTTGTTTAATAACACCTTGGCCAAAAGATAGCGAGCTGCTGCTTTAGTTCCACGGTCGTTACCACTTCCGGGTCCTCCGGCGGGAAGGTTGGTAATAGCGTTTTCCAAATCGGAAATAATGGCGTCTACCGCTTCCTGACCTCTGATCACTGCAGGATCGTCCAGTAGTGAAGCTTCTGGATCACGAACAGGAATCTGTCCGAAGTTGTCCAAAACCACCCAATATCCTAAAGCACGTAGGAAATAGGCATCACCAGACTGGTCTGCGGTCAGGCTAGTTAACGGAGAAAGCAATTGCGCTCCCGAAAAGTGTACCTGGTTCCATTGGTTCCAAGTGTTCGTAATAAAGGAGTGGTCTGTTAACCAGTTGTGCTGGTGTAGCTGTCTCCAAATACCATTATCTCCCCAGTCAGATCCACGGGTAGGGATAAGGAATTCGTCTGTAGTCACCTCACTAAGGGCGAACAGGTCTGCCTGATTCCCAATGAGTCCATTAAGGTTTCCGTAGGCCCCGTCAATAAAACTAGCCGGGTCTACGATCCCTTCAAATCCTACGGTATTCACCGAGTCTGTTTCTTCCACCTCAAGATCGGTACAAGAAATCGTCATTGTCATTGCTAGCGCTCCCATAAAATAGGCAGCGTAGCTTTTCATTTTGTTGTATTTCATAGTTCTCATTTTTTTAAAATCTAGCGTTTACTCCAAACGTTACAGTTCTAGGACGAGGATAAGCTGCATAGTCAATACCTCTTGTAGGTATGTTTGATGCATTGATAGATCCAGTGTTCACAGATACTTCAGGGTCTAATCCACTGTAGTCTGTAAGGATAAATAGATTCTGTCCTGTTACAGATAGTCTGAAAGAGTCAAAGAAAGAATCTTCAGCTAAAGGCCAGTCATAAGACAAGGTTGCATTCTGCATTCTGATGAAATCTCCTTTTTCAAGGAAACGGTCGGATACTGCCGTAGAGGCTGCACCATCTTCACCACTTGTCACGGCAGCTTCAGTTACGTTCTTTCCAATTACGATACCACCAGCTGTAAAGAAGGCGTTGTCTGTCGCATTGTACACATAGAATCCAGCCTGAGCGTTAAAGAAGGTATTCAAGCTAAAGTTCTTGTATCTGGCGTTTAGAGAAAGACCTCCTGTGATTTCAGGTAAGGCACTCTTACCAACGAAAGTCTTGTCACTGTCTGGGTCTCCCACACCATCGCCGTTCACGTCACGGTAGGTAGGGAATCCTTGATCGTCGAATCCGGTAAATTCGGCTACATAGTAAGAGAACAATGGTTCTCCAGCCTGGATACGTTGAGCGAAAGCACCCGTTAATCCATTACCGTTAATAGGTCCTGCATCGATAACCAATTCTGTATCTAGCACCTCATTTTGGTTATAGGCAATGTTGAAGTCCATGCCAAAATCCCAATCTTCGGATCTTACAAAGTCATAACCTAATCCAAATTCAATCCCCTGGTTCACAACAGAACCATCGGATAAGTTTCTAAAGATGGTTGGAATACCCGTTTGTTGAGGAGCGGCCAAAGCAGAAGTTAATAACTGATTGTCCGTTTCTCTTCTATATACGTTAATGGTTCCATTAACTCGGTCATCGTTAAATCCAAAGTCGATTCCAAGGTTGTAGTCGATGGTAGATTCCCACTGAAGATCTGGGTTGTTGTTTCCTAAGAAACGAGTTCCCGGAGGAGTAATGGTACCATCACCGTTAAATCCGATGTTTACCAATCCAGTTCTCAAGAGAGCGTTACCAAAGCTAAGCCCTTCGGAGTTACCCACGGCACCAGCACCTAAACGTAATTTAAGCGTAGAGAACGCGTCTCCCACAAAATCTTCGTTGTGTAATTTCCATGCAAATGCACCGGATGGGAAGTACCCATATTTTTTGTCTTCACCAAAAAGGGTTGAACCATCCGCTCTGAACGTACCTGTGATTAAGTACTTATCGGCGATCGAGAAGTTAGCTCTCACGAAGAACGACTGTAACTCATCAAAGTTATCAAACAAGGTTGCGTAATAAGCGTTGATATCTCTGTCGAATGTATTTGCGATATTATCGAATACAAAAGGAACTTCACCATTAGGATCGAATCTCGCAACGAAACCTCCGTTTTGATCGTATCCAAACTGCTGGAAATCACCTTCAATTTGTCCACTTACTTCGTCATAGGTTCCCTCTAGTCTGTCAGCAAGCTGATCTAGAGTACCTGGACGATATCCACGACCTCCTGAGAAGAATCCGTTTCTGTCGAATTTCTGATAGGAATACCCTGCAACAGCGTCAAGGGTTACATTACCAAAGTCTTTGTTGTACTGAATAGTTGCTTCTAACAAGGTGTTCTCTTGATCCAATGTATTGTGTACACCATCTCCAACCCCAGATACCTGGTTTAATCCGGCTACGCCAGGACCAAAAACAGAAGTAGTCTCACCGTCACTGGTGTCATAACCTCCTAGAACTTTTACAGAGAATTCGTCTGTAATATCGTAGGTGGCCGATAAGTTCGCCAAGAACCTGTTAGTTCTGGACTCAGAAAGGTAATTTGCTAAAAGGTTTACTGGGTTCAGCAAGTTACTTCCCGGGTTGAATACCGGAGCAATAGGCCAGGTTGGATTTGCCGTAATAGAGGCTCCAATTAAATCTCCCGTAGAACCTGCAGCACCTGAAATAGGAGCGTTTTGGTCGTTTACTCTTGAGATCGTACCCTGAAAATCCAAGGTCAGTTTATTATCGAGGAATTTGTGCATAGCATTTAAGCGTCCTACTACTCTTTCCTGATCTGTATTCTTTACAATACCTACTTGCTTGGCGTAGCCAAAACTCGCTCTTACATTCGCTCTGCTGAAACTTCTTGAGTAACTGATGTCGTTTCTGGTAGAGGTAGAAGTTCTGGTGTAGAAATCCTGAAAATCATTACTGCTTCCAAAATCCAACGCAACAGGGTCATTTCCAAAATCTTCCAATGCCTGAAGGTATCCATCTCTGTTTAATAACTCATAAGAGTTGGCAGCTGTTGCTGTACTTACCGTACTTGAAACATCCCAGGTGCCTTTGGTGTTACCACGTCCGGACTTGGTTTTTACGATCACAACTCCGTTCGCTCCACGAGAACCGTAGATAGCTGTAGCAGAAGCATCTTTAAGGATACTAATGCTTTCAATATCACCAGGGTTCAAGAAAGCCAATGGGTTTCTTTGGGCGGCGGCACCAATGGTTCCTACACCTCCCGCCGGAGCTCCTCCACCTGCTAGTGGAACACCGTCAATTACAAATAATGGACTGTTTCCGGAACGAATCGAGTTAGAACCACGAATATTAAAGTTAATTCCAGCTCCTGGCTCACCCGATGTTTCCGTAATTTGAACACCAGCCACTTTACCTTGAAGTAATTGTTCCGGGGACGATATAACCCCCTGGTTGAATTCTTCCGAAGTTACAGAAGCCACAGATCCCGTTGCGTCCTTTACCGTAGTTGAACCGTATCCAATAAGTACAACTTCGCCTAAAGATTCAACATCCTCCTGCAAAGTGACATTAATTGTACTCTGGCCATTTACAGCAACTTCTTGCGTGGTGTAACCAAGGTAACTGAAAACAAGGGTAGCATCGTTGGCTACATTATCGATGGCATAATTTCCGTCAAAGTCAGATTGTGCTCCATTAGAGGTTCCTTGTACCACAATGTTCACGCCGGGGACAGGACCACTAGCATCCGATACGTTTCCAGTAACAGTGAGCTGTGCATATGCAGAACTACCCACTAAAAGGAGTGCAGGGAGCAACAAGAGTTTAGTTAGTAATTTGTTTTTCATATAGTTTTCGGTTTAAAGTTAATTTTCAATAATTAATTGTTGTTCAAAGTTAATAGTTAATAAATCTTTCATTATTTCTGTTAAAACCTTAACAATACCATAATCAAAAAATAACCCCTGGAAGATACGATTTTTTAGTTAAAAAATGCAACTTCAGGATACGCACTAATTTGAGTAGATGGCAATGTATGAGGTTTTAGATTATACTTATATATATGTGTCAACTGGTTGGGTCCATAATTTAAATTAAGAAAATCAATCTCCTTCACAATACGGCTAATTCTTTGACCCTTTACCGAACTGTTGTTATTGTCCAATTCACAGACTCTTTCTAGTATTGTTTTGTTGGCATTACTAGGAGATTGATTTTTCTTAACATAACGAAAACTAATTGTTGCTTGACCTGCTGATGCGCTGCAGAATTTTTGATCATTCCAATTCGATATACCTCTTGTAAACACGAAAGGTTTTGAGGAGGTTTTCGTTAAAGAACTACTAAAAAAAAAGGTATTCAACAATCCGTAACAATTAGATTTACAAACACTTAATTAATTATGAAACTTTATTTGTTAAGTTTTTAACAAATTTTACACTGCTCTAATTTCAATTATTTTTTTGAATTTAATTGAAAATCCTATCCAAAAAAGCGATTTTAACATCCGAAAACGTTTTCGATTTTTATTTTCGTAATTCCAGGGTTTTTTGCGAAATCTCTAGTTTTTTAATTCTTTTTTTGCTTTTTTGTATTCGCAAACGCTGATCAACTATCTCATGAAGGAAGTCACATTGAAACAAATTGCTGAAAACCTTGGTATATCTATCACTACCGTTTCAAAGGCTTTAAAAAACTACCCGGACGTTAGTAAGAAGACCAAGGCACTTGTAAAACAGGAGGCAAAGAAGTTACATTACAAGCCCAATGTTTTTGCCGTTAACCTTCGAACTAAACAATCCAAAACCGTGGGGCTTATCATTCCCGAAGTAGTGCATCATTTCTTCTCCAGTGTCGTCAACGGAATCATAGAACAAGCTGAAAAGAAGGGATATCTGGTCATTATCCTGCAGTCCAATGAATCGTTTAAATTGGAGAAGAAGCAGATTGATCTATTAATAAGTAAGCGGGTGGATGGGATAATGATATCGCTGGCAAGCACCACTACCGATATTTCGCACCTCCAGGAGGTAAAGGATTTAGAGATACCTCTCGTGATGTTCGATAAGATATCCAAGCTCATAGATTGTTCGAAGATCATTATTGACGACAGACAGGCTGCCTATATGGCGACTAAACATCTTATTGATTCCGGTTGTAAGCGTATTGCCCATTTTAGAGGGGCTTTATTACCTCAAAATTCCATTGATCGTTTCCTAGGTTACAAAAAAGCGCTAGAAGATCACGGACTTACCTATGACTCTTCCTTAGTCTATATCTGTGAAAGGGTAGACTACGAAGATGGGATCGCTGCGGCCAAACAACTCCTGCAAGATCACGATGATGTGGATGGAATATTTACGATCACCGATTTGGTCGCTATTGGTGCCATTCATGTTTTTAATGAGAGGGGAATCAAGGTGCCGGATGACATCTCTATCATGGGCTTCAGTAATTGGTTTGTATCTCAGGCCATAACACCTTCCTTAAGTACCATCGATCAGCCGGGTTATGAAATGGGCAAAAAAACCTTTAAGACCTTACTTAAGGAAATGAAAGCCAAGAAGAAAGGAGAGCCTTTCGATCCAATCACCAGAATTCTGGATACGGCTGTTATAAAACGCAACTCGACAAAATAGGTCCCTTTATTTGCTGTTTTGAAAGA
>JBCBDM010000002.1:0-13087 GCA_038529705.1 Bacteroidota bacterium | reverse complement strand
AAAGATTCCTTAAAATTATTTCCTCTATATTTATTCGAATTTAACCGGATCATCCATCTTAAAATCCATCTGGAACAATGAATAAAATATTTACCTGGTCTATTACCGTTGCCCTGGCGGGCTTTCTTTTTGGTTTTGATACCGTTGTGATAAGCGGAGCCAATCAACCTCTTAAAGCACTTTGGGATACATCTCCATTATTCCATGGTACCTTCATTATGAGCATGGCTCTTTGGGGTACGGTTTTGGGTTCTCTCGCCGGCGGACTACCCACAAAAATACTGGGACGTAAAAAGACCTTATTTTGGATTGGAGTTCTCTTCTTTGTTTCCGCGGTAGGCAGTGCCCTGGCCCAGGATCCCTATTCCTTTTCATTCTTTCGTTTTATAGGGGGAATAGGTGTTGGAGTTTCTTCGGTTGCTGCACCTATTTATATTTCGGAGATAACAGCCTCCAATCAACGAGGTAGATTGGTAGCCCTTTATCAGTTTTGTCTGGTGTTCGGAATTATGATTGCCTTTATCTCCAATTGGGCTTTAAAAGGTTTTGACGGTGCCAATGACTGGCGCTGGATGTTGGGAGTGGAAGCAATTCCTGCCTTGGCCTATACGCTAATGGTGTTGAAGGTACCCAATAGCCCTCGTTGGCTGGCGTTGCAAAAGGGAGATGATGAAGGAGCGCTTTCTGTTCTGGGCATCATTTATGGAAGCATGGATACGGCCCGGGTAAAACTGGCCGAGATCAAGCAAAGTGTAAAAGAAGAGCTTACGAAGACAGGATTATTCCAGAAAAAATACAACCGCGTCCTTTGGTTAGGCTTCTTAATTGCTTTTTTCAATCAACTTTCCGGTATCAACTTCGTTTTGTATTATGCGCCTCAGATATTAGAACAAGCGGGATTGGGAGGTGCCGATTCCCTTTTTAACTCGATTGCCATAGGTATCGTGAATCTACTGTTTACGCTGATAGGAGTCAGATTGATCGATCGTTTGGGACGAAGACAGCTTATTATTATTGGTTCCATAGGATACATAGTGAGTCTTATTATGGTAGGTGTTTGTTTCCAGTTCGACCTAAGCCCCACTTTATTACTTACGTTTATCTGTATTTTTGTGGCTTCTCATGCTATTGGGCAAGGCGCTGTGATCTGGGTGTTTATTTCGGAAATATTTCCCAATCGAGTCCGTTCTTTTGGGCAAAGTTGGGGTACGGGAACTCACTGGGTCTTTGCCGCTATCATCACCTTGATTACTCCATTTTTCATAGATGATAAGGAAGGCGTATTTCGAGATCATTTGGAAGTGATCTATTATTTCTTTGCCGGGATGATGGTATTACAATTACTGTGGGCTCTGTTTAAAATGCCCGAAACCAAAGGAGTGTCACTGGAAGATTTGGAAAGGCAACTAACCGGGGAAGATGAATGATGCAACTGTGGTATGTTTTGGTGAGGTCCTCTGGGATATTTTTCCAGATAAAAAGGTCATGGGAGGAGCTCCGCTCAATGTAGCGCTACGACTTCATTCCCTGGGTGTCAACACCAAGATTATTAGTAGGGTGGGGAAGGATGCCAATGGACATACCGTCTTTCAATATCTTGAAGATGGTGGATTATCCACCGCATTAGTTCAGGAGGATGAACAACTTAAAACCGGAGAGGTCCTGGTAGCCTTGGATCATCAAGGCAACGCCTCGTATGAAATTAGTAAGCCGGTAGCATGGGATGCTATTGGTTTAACCCCCATTATGGTTTCTCAGGTGAAGAACGCTCCTTTCTTTCTGTTCGGAAGTCTGGCCTTACGGGGTACACCAAACATCCGGACTATGAGAGAACTGCTTTCGGTAGCACGTACTAAGATCTTCGATGTAAATTTGAGAGCTCCTCATTATCATATTTCCATGGTCTATGAACTCATGCAGATAGCCAATGTGATCAAGGTGAACGACGAAGAACTGGAAATTCTTTGTTCCGAATTAGGTTGCCAGGCCATAGAAATGAAGGAACGGGCTCTTTGGCTTGAACAAGTTACAAAGACTCATACCATTTGTATAACCAGAGGCGCAGAGGGAGCGTTGCTCCTCCATCTCGGAAAATTTTATGAACACGGTGGATTTAAAATAGAAGTGGAGGACACCGTTGGGGCAGGGGATTCTTTTTTAGCCACCCTGGTCAAAGAACTGTTCATACTCGAGCATGACCCCAAGTCTTCCCTCAGGAGAGCTTGTGCCATGGGCGCCCTGGTTGCTTCCAGGGACGGAGCCAATTGCAAGGTCTCGAGCTCTGAGGTAGATAGCTTACTTTAAGGTAACCGTCACAGACTCATTGTTTGTAATCCTTCCCTTGAATACACTTTTCTTGTTACTTATCACCTCAAGAGAGATACCTTTTTGTATTCTCTTCAAATGAACATCTGTGTTCTGACCGAAAATTTTCATGTTTTTTAATTCCAGGAAATCCCAGGAATCGGGTAAGGAAGGTTTCATCTTAATGGTATCAAATCCTATGGGCTCTATTCCTAGCATTCCTTCTGTAAAAACCCTGCAATACAAAGCACTCTCTGCAGACAGATGTTTCATGTTGTTTTCCGGATAGGCTTCAATTACATAAGGAACATGGTCTCCCAATAGTCGTTTTCTGGAATAGTCCTTCAATTTATGGTATCCCCGATTAGCGGCTCCTACTTTGAAGGCTCCTCGAAAGGCATACAGTGTGGCTCTGTCCCAAAAAACATCCGGCTCATCGTTCTTTTTCTCTCGTAATTCGACCAAAATACCATTGGGAGTCCATAGTTTTTCGAAAAGGGCGTCCAGAGTGCCTTCCTTTCGTTCGGTGATATTCATGCAAAGCGGAAGGCAGATCCAATGTCGAAGATGTTTGTTCTCTTCATAATATTTATAGGTGTCCAATCCTTCAATATTTGCAGCGAAATAGGAGTTGATCACTTCTTTCATGGCCTGTTGGCGTTGTTTATAACGTTCAGCTTTATCCGGTATGTCTAGTTCTTTTGCCAATTGAAGGGCGTATTTCAGTCCGCCGTAATACAGGGAGGAGGTAGATAGATTTGCCTTACCCGTTTCTATTCGGCCTTCCATTTCATCAGATTCTGATAGGACCGCTCCCAGGGCGTTCCTATGGGTATGGCAGTAGTCTAAGCTCCATTCAATTAAGGGCCAAAGGGTTTTTGCAGTGTTTTTGTCACCGTTAATAAGGGCATAGTGCGAAGTTCCATAGGCAATCATGGCCGCATCACCGCGGTCCAGATGATCCATGTTGAAATTGCCATCCATTTCAAAGGCATAAGGAATATGAGAGCCATCTTCAGGGATATTCTTCTGGAACCATTTATAGGTGTTGAGAGCCGCCTTATTTCCATTTTCGTATCCCAGATAAGGGAAAAAAGGACCGCTATATTCCACCTGGTCATTAGCCCATATGCCTAAATAATAATTTCCACCCCCAGGCGAGTGGACCAGGCCCATTTTCGTGGATTGATAGATGCTTTCGGAAGCGCGGATCTTAGAAAAATAGAAAAGCCTGTCTATGACGGGATCCGGCGTATGAAGTATCAAGTTGTTGCTCATTTCATCCAGAAAGCCCTGTCTTTCTCTTTTTGCTTCTATGTAATTGAAGTCTTCTTTTTGCTCCTCATTCAAGGTGGCGCCAAAATAGAAAGGAAACGTATAGGTTTCTCCCGGACCCAGGGTAACACTTTCTTTGCCCATGCTAAATGCCTCTATGGAGTATAGACCTTTATAACCCAATTCCTCCTGAGAAATTGAGGCGTTCGCAATTTTTATGGTTCTGGGTGTAGTACTCAGATTCTTTAACGTCCATTCTTCCACGATATACCTGCCGCTCATGGAGGGATATAAACTTCTGGTTATGGAAATATCTTCCTTCGGGGTATGATAAAATGTTAGATTTCCAGCAATAGATATAGAGTCTAAGACAGACGGAAGAATTGTTTTGTTGTTTTCGCTTAGGATCGGAATTATCTCACTGCCAATATTTTTTCTGAAGTAGGCTCGATACTTTTTCCAGTCCGGTTCGTCAGATTTGTTGTAAGTGCGAAGTTGTGGAAAAATAATATCTCTGGAAAGGCTTAGTTCCTTTTGTTCATTTACTTGGAAGTAAATAATAGCAGCCACCATTTTCCCTGCCATTTCTATATTGCCACCATGGGGAAGCCTATCTTCATTCCTCAGGTCCCAGGTTATTCCCTTTTCATGATTTAAGTTCCAGAAGTCGGTTTGCGATGGTGCACTTTCCTGAGCGCTGAACGTGCTCACGAACATTAATGCAATCCAGGCCAACAGTATTTTTTTTCGCATAGAATGGACCGTTTGTGGAATTAAAAATACCATAATTATTTAGGAGAAGTATAGGATTTGATCCGAGATAATCCTCGAAATATCAAAATTATAAATATATTTATTGCCTATGTGGTCAATAGGATAATCCGCTAAAACCGTGAAAACCAGCGGTGTTGGAATGTCTTGTGTATTGAACCACAGTCAGTTAACAACCTTCCGTAGTATTAATTAACTAACCAACTACATCATTATGGGTGCTTTATCGATTATTTCCTTTGTTGGATTCACATTATTAGTGGCAATTATTGCCTGGTATGCTACGCGTCGTACGGACGAAAGTACCGCCGACGGCTTTTACCTGGGAGGCCGGAGTTTGGGCGCAATAACTATAGCCGGTTCCTTGCTGCTCACCAATCTTTCTGCAGAGCAAATCGTCGGGCTAAACGGGCAGTCGTTTACGGAAGGGGTGCTGGTAATGGCTTGGGAAACTTTGGCGGCCATCGCTATTGTAGTAACTGCCATATTCCTCCTACCCAAATACATGCGATCTGGTATCACGACCATTCCCGAGTTTATTCAGGGACGATTTGATCAACAAACTAAGGCGATCATGTCTGTCTTATTTCTAATCGCATTTGGAGTGGTTTTATTACCTACCATATTGTATTCCGGGTCGTTAGCCTTCAGTACCATGTTCGACCTGCCGGAGCTTATGGGTATTTCCGAAACTGCGGTTATATGGATATGCGTTTGGACCATTGGAATTATTGGCGTTTTTTATGCCATTTTTGGTGGATTGAAAGCGGTTGCGGTCTCAGACCTCATTAATGCAATTGGTCTTTTAATAGGAGGTTTGCTCATACCGGTATTTGGATTAATGACGATAGGAGACGGAAGTGTTTCGGCTGGATTGGATGCGTTGTGGGCAGACAACCCCGAAAAATTCAACGCTATTGGAGCTATTGATTCCTCCATTCCCTTTGGAACCATTTTTACCGGAATGATGATTGCCCAACTCTATTATTGGGGAACCAACCAATCCATATTGCAACGGGTATTTGGTGCGAAAAGCCTGGCGGAAGGTCAGAAGGGAATGTTGTTAGCTGCCTTCGTTAAATTCTTAATTCCCATTATCGTGGTATTGCCCGGGATCATTGCCTGGCATTTGTTTCAGGGGGATTTGGAAAGTGCAGATCAGGCATATCCTGCTTTGGTTCGTGAGGTACTTCCCGGAGCCCTTATGGGCTTCTTTGCAGCGGTCCTATTTGGTGCCGTACTCAGTTCATTTAACAGTCTTTTGAATAGTAGTGCGACCCTTTTTGGGTTTGACCTTTACAAACAATATTTCAAAAAAGATGCTGAAGAAAAACAGACGGTAAGAGCGGGTAAATTCTTTGGCTTATTCCTAGCCATTATATCCATGTCTATTGCACCGTTCATAGCCAATGCTCCGGATGGATTGTTTTCGTATATCCAACAATCGCTGGGTAGTTTAAGTGTGCCCATATTTGCGGTAGTAGTGGTGGGAATTCTCACTAAAAGAGTGCCTGCGTTGGGAGCTAAGTTCGTATTGGTGGGGGGCGTAATTATGTACCTTATTAGCCTGTTGATCCTCAATCCTTATTTTGTGGATTCCGCCCTTGCCGAAGCTGCTGCCAACGGTGTTACGGATCCCGCTGCTTTGAATATCGTGAAGGCCGAGGCTTATCCGCATTTCCTTCATATCATGGGGATTCTATTCGTAGTGAATGTCCTCATTATGTTAGTGATGGGCAAGGTGGCGCCTAAGAAGGAAATATATGTTCCTGAAGTGACAGAAGAAATTGACGTGACCCCATGGAAATATACCCTGGTGGTTGGAGTTGTGATAACCGTGTTGGTGTTGAGTACCTATCTCATTTTCCGATAGAGAACAGAACTTGAATTTATGAAAAAGAAGTATGTTGTTGCCTTTGATCAGGGCACTACAAGTACGCGTGCTATCGTATTCGATATACAGGGAAATATTGTGGGGATTTCTCAAAAAGAACTCACGCAATATTATCCTCAATCCGGATGGGTAGAGCATGATGCTATGGCCATCTATCTGGATCAGTTAACTGCCTTCCGGCAAGTGATGATAGAAACCGGTATAGACCCATCCAATGTGGCTGCCATTGGAATTACCAATCAACGGGAAACTACTGTTGTATGGGACCGTGCTACCGGGGAACCTATCCATAAGGCCATTGTTTGGTTGGACAAGAGAACCACGAGTATTTGTGAGGGCTTACGTGAAATGGGTCTGGAAGAATATGTCCGCGACCATACGGGCCTGGTGATCGATTCCTATTTTTCAGGGACCAAGCTAAAATGGATTCTGGACCATGTGCCGGGAGCTCAGGAACGAGCTGAAGCTGGCGAGCTTTGTTTTGGTACCATAGATAGTTGGCTCATTTACAAATTTACCAACGGAAAGAAACATGTTACAGATCATACAAATGCCTCGAGAACATTACTCTACAATATCAAATCTCTTGAATGGGATCATACCCTGCTGAAAGCACTCAATATTCCAACATCTCTTTTACCTGAGGTCCAGTCTTCCTCTTCAGATTTTGGCTCCGTGGGGTACGAAGGACACCAAATTCCCATTTACGGCGTGGCCGGAGATCAACAGGCTTCGCTATTTGGTCAGGGAGGTTATAAAAGTGGTATTGCCAAGAATACCTATGGTACCGGGTGTTTCATGTTATTGAATACCGGAAAGAATCATCTGGTTTCCAAAAATGGTCTGTTGACCACACTTACCTGTAGTATGGAAGGTGAACCTGTAAAATATGCGTTGGAAGGAAGTATCTTCATAGGAGGGGCTTCCATTCAATGGCTTCGAGACCAATTAAAGCTTATCGATCGTGCTTCCGAAACGGAAGCCATCTGCAACAGTATACCCCCTTTGAAAGATCTCTATGTGGTTCCTGCTTTTGCGGGATTGGGAGCACCTTATTGGGACGGAAACGCTAAGGGAGCTATTTATGGTCTCACTTTGGATATGGGAAGGAAGGAGATTGTAAAGGCCACCGTAGAAGCACTGGCCTATCAATCTAAGGATGTGATCAACTCCATGATGGAGGATAGCGGTAAAGAACTTATTAGTCTTAAGGTTGATGGCGGTGCCTGTGCCAATGACTATCTAATGCAATTTCAAAGTGATATACTGAATGTCTCAGTGGATCGTCCAAAGATGTTGGAAATTACTGCCCTGGGAGCTGCCTTGTTAGCGGGAATCAAAGCGGGGGTTTGGAAAAAAGAGGACATTCATGCGGTTCGGGAGGTGGATACTCTGTTTGAACCTCAAATGAATCAGAAGACAAGAAAACAGAAGTACAAGGGCTGGATTAAAGCCATAGAAAGGACTAAAACCAAAAGAGGCAAGAAGAAGGAAAGGGCCATACGTTTCTCTGTGCTGGATCGGGAAAAACAACTTAAGAAACTAGCAGAGGAGAAATTCGACCTCATTGTCATTGGTGGCGGTGTCACTGGTTCCGGAATTGCTCTGGATGCCGCTTCTCGAGGTTTAAAAACCTGTTTGATAGAGAAAAATGATTTCGCTTCCGGAACCAGTAATAAATCTACCAAATTGATACATGGAGGATTGCGATACCTAAAGCAAATGGAAATAGGTTTGGTAAAGGAATCCGGTACCGAAAGGGCCATCGTGCATAAACTGGCTCCGCATTTGGTGGTCCCGGAAAAAATGCTACTTCCCCTTGTGGAAGGCGGAACCTATGGAAAAATGCTTACCTCCATTGGATTAAAGGTCTATGATATTCTGGCCAACGTAGAGGGAGACGATCGGCGTAAAATGTTGAATAAAGATCAAACTCTGGTCAAAGAACCCCTGCTCGATGAAACTACCCTGCTCGGGGGAGGTTATTATGCCGAGTACCGAACAGATGATGCCCGACTCACCCTGGAGCTGCTCAAAAAGGCTTCAGAATTTGGAGCCACCGTGGTAAATTACTGCGAAATGGATCATTTCGTCTATGATTCCGAAGGAAAGATAAAAAGCATCAATTGTATTGACAATAATACCGGGAAGAGCTTAAACGTTACGGCCCGGAATTTTGTTTCAGCCGCAGGACCGTGGGTGGACCTGTTGCGCACAAAGGATGCGTCCATGAATAACAAACACCTGCATTTAACCAAGGGGGTGCATTTGGTTTTTTCTTCGGAAAAGCTACCCATAAAGCAATCTATTTATTTCGATGTGCCAGATGGACGTATGATATTTGCTATTCCCAGGGGACGGGTGACCTATGTAGGGACGACGGATACTAACTATTCAGGTAATTTGGAACGAGTGGTGGCCACGAAGGCAGACGCTGCCTACTTGCTGGATGCGGTTAACAAGATGTTTCCGTCTATTCATTTGACGGAAGCGGATATTGAGTCCAATTGGGCCGGTTTGCGGCCGCTGATCCATGAGGATGATAAGGATCCTTCGGAGTTGTCTCGAAAGGATGAGATATTTGTCTCTAAGACAGGACTTATCTCTATTGCCGGGGGTAAGTTAACAGGCTACCGAAAGATGGCACAACGCGTCATAGAGTCGGTCTTAAAAACAATGCCTGAAAAGAGGCGAAAGAAATTCAAAAAATCAAAAACTCAGGATATTTCTTTGACCAAACCAAGTTTGTCATCGAGTGCGGAAGTTCGTTCCTATGAGCAAGAATTGAGAGAAGAATTCAAAGTCCTGGGGATTGAGGACCCATACTATGCATGGTACTTCGTTTCAACCTATGGAAAGCAGGCCGAGATCATTCTACGCAAGGTAAATTACTTTGCTAACCAAGATCCTCATGAACGATTGAAAAGAGCCGAACTTTGGTATTGTGTCCATTACGAAATGGCCAATGGGCTAGCCGATTTCTTTGTAAGGCGCACCGGAAGTTTATATTTCAATATCAATAGTGTAAAGCGTTATGCAGATCTGGTCTTACATGATTTTATTGGATATCTGGATTGGGACGCGGCTCGAATCACCTCGGAGAAAAATACGCTAGACCAGTTATTGGCAGATGCCACAACGTATTACGATACCGAATTTGCCTAGGCTTTGTTCAATCGTCCTGTAGCACAACTCACATAGGACCTTGCTTTAAGTCGCAAACTGTTCTTCTCTCCCAGGACCGGATATCCTAATTTGAAAAGTACATCTCTTACCATATCCAATTGTTCCGGGTTGTGGTAGCTGAAAGTAACAGAACTGTCCTCCGGGTGTATTTGAACATCCTTAATGCCTCCAATTTCTCCTAGTTTCCTGATGATAGTGCGTTCACAACCACCGCATTTTAAGTTTTGTATGATCCATGTTGTTCGCATAGTTAACCTTTTATAAGGTGAAGTTATATTCTTTCCCTTTTCAGGACAATGACATTGGTCAGTCTGAACCACAAACAAAAATGAGGAATATCATTTCGGTTCCTTTGGAGCACTTCTATATTTGAAAGGAATAGAAGAGAGAATATGCCAATAGCTGTCGAAATTTTAAAGCGGACGAGGACATTCTTCGTGGAGGTAGGAGATCTGTCTTACTTTGCGGGACGTTACTTTAAGGAAGTATTTTCGCCTCCGTTCGAGTTTAGCGAATTACTACGCCAGTGCTACAATATGGGCAATCGATCTCTGCTATTGGTCGGGGTAACTGGCTTTATTTTAGGTCTTGTGTTTACGTTGCAGTCTAGGCCCACGCTCATGGAATTTGGCGCTGAATCCTGGATGCCATCCATGGTAGGGATATCTATTGTGAGGGAGATTGGCCCGGTAATTACTGCTTTAATATGTGCCGGGAGAATTGGCTCTGGTATTGGAGCCGAACTAGGGTCCATGCGAGTTACGGAACAGATCGATGCTATGGAAGTTTCCGGAACGAATCCTTTCAAATATTTGGTGGTTACACGAATAACCGCCGCCACTCTAATGTTACCATTGCTTATTGTATTTGGTGATGCTATAGCCCTTTTTGGATCTGCCCTGGTGGAGAATGTAAAAGGCGGAGTTTCCTTTCAACTCTATTTTAATAAGATGTTCGATGCACTGCAGTATAGCGATCTTGTTCCGGCAACGATCAAGTCGTTTTTCTTTGGGTTTGCCATTGGTCTGGTAGGTTGTTACAAGGGATACTTCTGTAAGAAAGGAACCGTGGGTGTTGGGGAAGCATCCAATTCGGCTGTGGTCTACACCTCTATGCTACTGTTTGTGATTGACTTTATCGCTGTATTCGTTTCAGACATATTCTTTGAAATCTAATGGCAATTACCCAAAACATATCACCTGTATTAGAAATCAAAGACCTTAGGAAGAGCTTTGGAACCAATGATGTCCTGAAAGGTTTCAACTTGCAGCTGTTTGAAGGGGAGAACCTGGTTGTCATGGGTAAATCGGGTTCGGGGAAATCGGTGATGATTAAGTGCCTTGTGGGATTGATGCAAGCGGACAGCGGGGTTATTCGAATAAAAAACAAGGATATTACCGTATTAGGACAAACCGAGTTGGATCTATTGCGAACGGAAATAGGTTTTTTATTTCAGGGAAGTGCCTTATATGACTCCATGACAGTGCGCGAGAATCTGGAGTTTCCCTTGCGCAGGCATAAGGAAAAACTAAAGATGAAAGAAGCCACAGATGCTCTTATCCTTGAAGCACTGGACAACGTTGGTCTGGCGGATGCTATCCATTTGATGCCGGCGGAGCTTTCCGGAGGAATGAAACGTAGGGTCGCTTTGGCGAGGGCCCTAATCTTGAAACCAAGGATTATTTTATACGATGAGCCCACCACCGGATTGGATCCCATTACAGCCAAAGAGATCGTTGGACTTATGAGGAATATCCAGAAGAAGTATAAAACCTCGTCCCTAATCATTACGCATGACGTGGATTGTGCTCGTGTGATTTCGAATCGGATTATTTTGTTAGTTGATGGAATAAATTATGCCGAAGGAACTTTTCAGGAGCTCATGGCGTCCAGCGACCCAAAAGTTAAGGCTTTCTTTAAACACTAAATCCAGTACTATGAATAAGACAACACCACAAAAGATGCGATTAGGTATTTTCATTGTTCTCGGAACATTACTGCTCATTTCGGCGCTATACTACATTGGTAACAGGCAAAATCTATTCAGTAAAAACATCACTTTATATGCAAAATTCTCTAATGTGAATGGCTTACAATTGGGAAATAATGTGCGGTACTCCGGAATCGATGTTGGGACGATTAACAAAATTGAAATGCGAAGTGACACTGTAGTTCTGGTGGAGATGCTGATCAAGGAAAGTATTAGTTCTCACATCAAAAAAAACGCTGTGGCCACTATTGGATCTGACGGATTGGTAGGGAATATGATCGTAAATATTGTTCCCAGAGATGGAGTAAAGCAAGCGGTAGTGTCCGGAGATACTATACAAACTTATAGTAGAATTGGAACAGATGATATGCTCACCACCTTAAATGTAACCAATCAAAATGCGGCTTTACTTACGGCAGACCTATTGACCCTTACCACCGAGATTGTTGAAGGAAAGGGAACCTTGGGTATGTTGATTACAGACTCTACCATGGCGCAGGACCTGAGAGCCACTATATTTCAACTTAAAAAAACAAGCACAGGAGCCGCCAAAACCGTTGCTGCCCTCAATGATTATTTGTTGGATGTGCGCAAAACGGAGAGCATAGCAAATGTTTTGTTTACCGATAGTTTGTCCGGTAAAAAAATGAGAGAAATTGTAACGAATCTGGAGCGTTCCAGCCAGGACATAAATGAAGTAACCGAGGGGCTGTCCACATTAATGAATGAAATAGAAGATGGAAATGGAGCTTTAAAATATCTCACAACCAATGAAACTTTGGTTAAAAACCTGGATTCTACCATGCTCAATATTAAAGAGAGCACCCTAAAGTTCAATGAGAACATGGATGCATTAAAAAGTAATTTTTTGTTCAGAGGTTATTTTAGAAAGCTGGAAAGACAACAAAAACGAAAGGAGAGAAAACAATAATGTGCTGCGAAAGAAATCATGGGTTAGCGACTGTAGCCAGCCAATAAAAAGGCGGTATCTGTTAGGGTCAAATGGCTATGTTTCCTATCTTTATGGGTAGATGCTGACCCGTAAATTCTATCACCGGCTTCTTCAGATCCTGCCATTTGGGATCATTTGGTTATTATTTGCACTGGTATACTTCTGCTTAGAGTATGGTATTATTGGAAATACTGGTATCTATCCCTCCACCGGGAACCCTTACAGTATAGAGACCTCTTTTTTCTTAGGAACTACAGTGAGTTTTCTATATGGTCTGGGACAGGGTATTATTGAAGTATTCTGGCTGAGAAGGCGATTTGAAGAGCGCGCCCTGTGGGTGAAAGTTTTGGTAAAAGGAAGTTTCTATCTCATCTTTATCGTAGTTTTCTTGATCGTTTTTACCATCATTGCAGTGGTTCTGCGTACAGATGCTTCCTTTGGAGACCCTGCGGTCATGCAGGAAGTAAAGGTCTTTGTAAGTGATTTCTCTTTTTGGAGCATTGTGATCTATATAGCAGTGATACTAAATGCGGCCTTGTTCTTTGCAGAAATAAAAGAATACTTTGGCCATAGCACCTTCTATAATCTGCTCTTTGGAAGGTACCACCGGCCTAATATAGAAATTAGAATATTCATGTTCCTGGATATGAAGTCTTCTACCACCATAGCTGAAAAGTTAGGACATCATAAATACTTTAAGCTCATAAAGCAATAC
>JBCBDM010000001.1:0-68935 GCA_038529705.1 Bacteroidota bacterium | reverse complement strand
ATATCAAGTTTATCGGAGCTTCCGCAGAAATGATAGAGAAGATGGGAGACAAGGCTTCGGCTAAGTCTACCATGCTGGCAGCAGGGGTTCCTTGTGTACCAGGAAGCGAGGGAGTAATTCCCGATTTTGAAACGTGTAAGAAAGTTGCCAAAGAAACCGGATATCCAGTAATGCTCAAGGCCAGTGCCGGAGGAGGAGGGAAAGGTATGCGTGCGGTATGGAAAGAGGAAGACCTCCAGGATGCCTGGGAATCTGCGCGACAGGAGAGTAAGGCGGCTTTTGGAAATGATGATATGTATATGGAGAAACTCATAGAAGAACCACGTCATATCGAAATACAGATCGTTGGAGATAGTAATGGAAAAGCCTGTCACTTAAGTGAGAGAGACTGTTCAGTTCAACGTAGACACCAAAAATTAACCGAAGAGACGCCTAGTCCTTTTATGACTAAAAAACTTCGTGAGGATATGGGGAAAGCTGCTATCAAAGCAGCGGAATACATCAACTATGAAGGGGCCGGGACGGTGGAATTTCTGGTGGACAAACACCGCAAATTCTATTTCATGGAAATGAATACGCGAATCCAGGTGGAGCACCCTATTACAGAACAGGTAGTGGATCACGACCTGATTCGAGAGCAGATCAAAGTGGCTGCAGGAGTTCCCATTTCAGGAAAGAACTACGTGCCTCAATTACATTCCATAGAGTGCCGTATCAATGCGGAGGATCCCTACAACAACTTCCGCCCTTCACCCGGAAAGATCACCACCTTGCATGCACCGGGAGGTCACGGAGTGAGATTGGATACGCATGTATATGCAGGATATAGTATACCGCCAAACTATGACTCTATGATCGCCAAGTTAATCACAACCGCTCAGACCAGAGAAGAGGCGATCAACAAAATGAAACGTGCCTTGGACGAATTCGTAATCGAAGGAATTAAAACCACCATTCCATTCCATCGCCAATTGATGGACGATCCGGCGTATGTGGAAGGAAACTATACCACTGCCTTTATGAACGATTGGGAAATGGAGGAACCGGAGGAAGAGTAATTCCTTACAGGTTAGAAGATTTGAAAATCCGAAGTCATTGACTTCGGATTTTTTGTTTACCTTTCTATCAAACTGGCCTATTTTGATTTTGTTATCTGCACTACCGCTATTCATCCTGATCTATGACGGATACCGTCAGGGAAAGCTGAAAGACGGTATTAACAAGGTGCTTCTATTTGTCCTGTTGGTCACCGTTTTCATAATACTAACAAGGGTTTATGGCTTACAGTTTGTCTTCTCAATTCCTGTGCTATTCGTTATTTTCTTAGTACTTTCCCATAAAAGTAAATAAGAATGAATTTCTCCTATTGGGAACATAAAACCTGGTTTTCTAACATAGATTTCGCCGTAGTGGGGAGTGGAATTGTAGGGCTTAGTTGCGCTTTATCTCTTCGGAAGAAATACCCCAATAGTAAGATCGTGGTATTTGAAAAGGGAATCCTTCCTAGTGGTGCAAGTACCAAAAATGCGGGTTTCGCTTGCTTTGGAAGTGTTTCAGAACTGTTAAACGACCTCGACTCCCAGTCCGAAGAAGAGGTTAATGAACTCGTTAAGAATAGAGTAGAGGGGCTTCAATTACTGCGACAAACCCTGGGCGATGCGACCATCGGTTATGAGGCCCATGGGGGGTATGAAATATTTACCGAAACGGATACCCAACTCTATGAGGAATGCCTTTCCCAAGTGCCCTATATGAATAGATTGCTGAAAAGCGTGTTTTTGGTTGAAAAAGATGTTTTTTCGATAGAAAACGACCCATTTTCGTTTAAAAAAGTGAAAAAAAGCCTCATTTTTAACCATTTTGAGGGTCAGATCGATACTGGAAGTATGATGCGTGCTTTGATTCAAAAATGCTCAAAAAATGACATTTCTATCATAAATTCGGCTCAAATCACTGCATTTTCTTCCAAAAATGACCAGGTTTCGTTCGTTTTGAATGATTTATATGAAATTTCAGCAAGTAAGCTCCTCATTGCCACCAATGGTTTCGCCAGGCAACTACTAAATGAAGATGTTCAACCGGCCCGGGCCCAAGTGCTCATTACCCATCCTATTGCAAATTTAAAGATCAAGGGCACCTTTCATTTGGACCGAGGATACTACTATTTTAGGAACATCGATAACAGAATTCTTTTTGGTGGCGGCCGAAACTTAGACTTCAAAGGAGAAGAAACTTCCAGTGTTGGGCTCACAACGCTGGTTCAGAATTCCCTTGAGACTATTTTACGTACAACAATTCTACCTGAAATGACGTTTGAAATAGATACTCGTTGGAGCGGAATTATGGGAGTAGGCGCTCAAAAACAACCAATCGTCAAAGAATTGACACCCAATGTCTTTTGCGGTGTCCGTTTAGGGGGAATGGGCGTAGCCATAGGAAGCTCCATAGGAGCGCAGCTTGCGGAATTAATATAAACTAACATCACTTCTCTGGCTTACTTTGTCCTGAGGTAAAGGGGAAAGTTGGCAAGGGAGACCATGCTGAATCTAACTATGCTTAAGAGACTCACCAAATTTCTCTTTAAAACCTTACTTTGGTTTGTTCTACTCTCAGTGGCCTGGGTAGTTCTATACAAGTACGTACCCGTACCATATACACCCCTTATGGCCATTCGGGCTTCCCAGGGAGGTTCTAGCTATGAAACACAACATAACTGGGTTTCCATGGATGAAATCTCCAGAGAATTTCAGTTAGCCGTGATTTGTGCCGAGGACCAGCAGTTTTTAAACCATAAAGGTTTTGATTATGAAGCCATCGAAAAGGCGTACCAAAGTAATCGAAATGGAAAACGGCTGAGAGGAGGAAGTACAATTTCTCAACAAACGGCTAAAAATGTATTTCTCTGGCCCGGAAGAAGTTGGTTGAGGAAGGGACTGGAAACCTACTTCACCTTTCTTATTGAGACCCTATGGAGCAAGGAACGTATTTTGGAAGTATATCTAAACAGTATCGAAATGGGAGACGGGATCTATGGTGCTGAAGCTGCCGCCAGCTATTGGTTCCATACCAGTGCCGAAGACCTTTCCACTCATGAGTCTGCCGCCATAGCCGCTATATTACCGAATCCGAGAAGGTATAAAGCTACTCCAAGGACCACTTATATAGAGAACCGAAAGCAATGGATCTTACTGCAAATGAATAATTTTGGACATTTAAATCTCGCAAAAAAATGACCTGCATCGAATTAAAAGAAGCCTTGTTATTGATGTGTGTGAAACATGTGAAGGATCGAAAGCAAAAAGTGCTTGCCTCCATGTCTCGTATAGAGGATTCTATGTTTGAAGAAAGCAAAAGTTCGGCAGGCGATAAGCACAATACAGGTAGAGCTATGCTCCAAATAGAACGTGAGAATGTAGGATATCAGCTTATGGAAGTGGAAAAAGTAGAAGCCATTTTACGCAGAATCTCGGTATATCAAAATTCAGATACGGTGCACATGGGAAGCTTAGTGACGACCAAGAATGCAAAATATTTTCTAAGTATTTCGGCAGGAATGGTCTTCGTAAATGGGACCCATTATATCTGCGTCTCTTTGGGATCACCCATAGGGCAGTTGCTTTTAGGAAAGAAAGAAGGGGATGCCTTTACTTTTAGTGGAAAGCATCATACCATTTTGGACGTGTGTTAGTCGTTGGTGGCGTCGTAAATTTCGGTTTTTAACACGTTGGCCATTTGGTTGGCAACTTCAAAGGCGTTGTCTCTATGCTCTGTGACATAGGCCTCAATATGTTGGTTTCGATCATAGAAAAGGTTGAGCTTGTACACAACAAAATCCAAACTGGCTTCGGCGGTAATAACTCGGGCTCTACTTTTCTTTTTAGTCTTGAAAACCGAAATATATTCGATCTCCGGAAGATTCTTCCAACTGCCAAAAACAGTTCCAAAGATGGAGTAGATCGTACGATAGCACTTCCCATGAAGGTCTACTTCAATTCCCGTTCGCAAACTCAATTTTATTCCTACGGCCAGCAGGATCAATCCGAAGAGCATCCCTTCATATAAGAGGTACAAAGAAAATAAGGAGATAACAACGGCGAGGATAATTTTGGTTTGTCGAATGGGTTGAAGGTGACGCAGGATATGATTCATAGAAAAAGGTTGGTTCTCCTAATGAGTGCCAGGAAAGGAAATTTTGTTACAAACGCATGGCTTGGTAGTACTATCCTTTCTTTTCAAGAAAGTCCTTTGGAATAGGGTTTTCCTCTGTCTCCTGGGTCCAATATATATTTACGATCCACCATCGTTTGCCATCATTCAGAAGTTGAATACTGTTAATCCCTCTCATAAAAGGTTCTGTTTCGGTTATACTGTGGAAGGATTCATAGGTGCTGAAAACCTGAGTGATGTTTCCAAAGGTCTGCACTGTTCTATGTATTTCACTTTCAAAAAACCCGTTTTCTATCAACCAGGTGCCGGAGGATTCAATATAGTCGTCTGGGGTCATATAACGAAGGTTCACAACTCCTTCTCGGTTCTTGCCGGAAGGAATAAGCTTGGCTCCTGGCTGGAAAAGATATTTAAAAAGCTCCCAATTTCTTTCTACTCCTTTCTCCCCGGAGATTACATCGTACAGTGTTTTCAAGGTATTATCAAGCGTCTGAACCTTCTCGAGGTAAGGATCCGTTTTTGGTTGAGAATAACTTATGGAAAAGGTGGAAAGGACTAAAATGGAAATAGTGACTATTCTTTTCATAACATCTTTTTGTTTGGAGTTAATCTAGGCGAAAGCTTTGTTTATAATTGGTAGCGGAACTTCCCCCGACATAAACTTCGAAGATGCCACTTTCTGTGGTCCATTCACCATCATTTGTAAAGAACCCAAGTTCTTTATCGGTTAATAGAAACTCAATATTCTTGGATGTTCCAGGTTCGAGAGAAACCAACTTAAAACCCTTTAGTTCTTTTATAGGCCTGGTAACCGTAGCATGAACATCTCTCAAATAAAGTTGAACTACTTCTTTTCCAGACACATTTCCTGTATTTGTTAATTTTACAGTCACACGAAATGCTGCTTTTGCGTTGGAAACTCTTTCAACCTGAAGGTCTTCATAACGAAAAGTAGTATAACTAAGACCATGGCCAAAGGGGTACAAAGGGGAATTAGGGGCATCATTGTAATGAGACCAGAACACTAGATTCGGTGCAGGCATAAAAGGGCGTCCCGTGTTTTTTGCATTGTAATAGATAGGCACTTGGCCAATATTTCTTGGGAATGACATAGGCAATTTTCCGCTGGGGTTGTAATCTCCATATAACACTTGGGCTATAGCATTTCCGCTTTGACTTCCCAGATGCCAGGCTTCAACAATTGCAGGAATATTTTCGTCCGCCCAGGAAATGGTGAGGGGCCTACCATTCATCAATACGAGAACGACATTTGAATTTACTTTAAAGACCTCTTCCAACAATTCTTGCTGTAATCCGGGGAGGTCCAGTTGGGTTCGGCTTCGGCCTTCCCCACTCTGAAATCCGTGTTCCCCTAATGCCAATACGACCACATCTACACCTTTCGCGAGTTCAACGGCTTGCGCAAATCCACTTCGGTCTGAAGTATTTATCTTGAGCTCTGATATAAAGGTTGTAGGTCCTAAGGTTACTTTGGTGCCTTCGGCATAGCGAAGCTCATTTCCTGGGTATTGTTTCATTCCCTCTAGTACTGAAACAGCTGTATTATCGTCAGCGGCAATACGCCAACTTCCCAATGGACTGTTCTTGTCTGCTGCCAAAGCGCCAATGAGTCCAATCTTTTTTCCACTTTTAGGAAGAGGTAGCAACCGATCTTCATTTTTCAGCAGCACTATGGATTTTTTTGCCATATCTAATACAGCTTCGTGATTTTCCTTTGAATTTATCACCGTTTTTTCTCTTTGGAGATCGCAATATTTATAAGGATCTTCGAATAGACCTAATTCAAATTTTACACGTAGAATGCGTCGTGCCGCATCATCTATCAGAGATTCTTGTACTTCATTATTTCGAACAAGGGCTGCTAGCTCTGATACATATAGATAAGATTCCATGTCCATATCGGAACCGGCACTTACGGCCAATTTTGCTGCTTTTTTTCCGTCTTCTACGTATCCATGGGTTATCATTTCACGTATCGAACCCCAATCAGAAACGATAAAACCATCATAGTTCCAGGCCCCTTTTAAGACATCTCTTTGGAGAAATTCGCTTCCGGTTGCGGGAATACCATTCAGCTCATTAAAAGAGTTCATAAAGGTTTTTACATCCGCCTCAACTGCAGCAATGAATGGGGGAAAAACTGTATTGTACAAGGTGGACGTCCCAATGTCAACAGTGTTATAATCTCGTCCAGCTTCAGAAAAACCATATCCGGCAAAATGTTTGGCGCAGGCAGCGATTGTTAATTCGGAAGAAAGATCTGTGCCTTGAAAACCATGAACCCTTGCTTTGGCAATTGCACTTCCCAAATAGGGGTCTTCGCCAGCACCTTCCATCACTCTACCCCATCGGGCATCTCTGGAAATGTCCACCATGGGAGCAAAGGTCCAATTAATTCCGGAGGCCGCTGCTTCCGAAGCTGCCACTTCCGCTGATCTTTTTATTGCGTCAAGATCCCAACTGGCCGATTCCGCCAAGGGGATTGGACTTATTGTTTTGTAGCCGTGTATGAGGTCAAAACCAATAATGAGGGGAATACCTAAACGGGTTTCCTCGACAGCAATTTTTTGCACTGCTCGCACCTGTTCTACACCGCGAACATTCAACATGGAGCCTACATATCCTTTACGAAGATGCTCATATTTTTTTTTGGAATCACCTCCCTTTGGTGCTGGTCCTGTAACATTCCAAAAACCATTGTATTGGTTCATTTGTCCAATTTTTTCCTCAAGGGTCATTATGGCTAGTAGAGAATCTATCTTTTTCTCGATCTCAAGAGAATCTTTAAGGGGATAACTTTGGCTGATCCGGCGAGAGGTTATTTCTGAAGGTTGCGCCGATACAGAAATAAACAGAATGCCAATGAATACGAATAGTGTGGCCTTCATAAAATACAAATTAGTTGTAATTATAAAGATAACCCTTTTTCAAGGAGAGAGGATCGATTTTCTATAAGATGTCACAGGAAGTCATAGATTCGTAAAAGACAAAACCTCTTAGAATCTTGGTTTTGGCAAAGGAATATAGGTGCTGTCTCCCGGGACTTGGGGAAATTGTTTCTCTTGCCATTCATTTTTAGCCCGTTCCAGTCGTTCTTTGGAAGATGAAACGAAGTTCCAAAACAAATACCTTGGTTCAGGCAAGGGTTGTCCTCCAAAAAATAATACCCGGCTGTTTTCCTCTAATGTTATTACACATTCGTTCTCCGTTTTTGAAATGAGCATCTGTCCTTCAGAGATGGTATCATTTTCATCTTGAACCCGTCCTTGAGTGACTACAATGGCAATCTCTCCTTCCAACTGACCGTGGATTTCAAGACAGGTTTCCCTGTTTGCTTTTATATCTACCATGAAAAGTGGAGAGTAAACCGGTAAGGGTGATTTTCTACCAAAGGCCGAACCGGCCACCAGGGTGAGATCTAAGCCGTTTTCCTGCCAATTGGGGAGCTGATCTTTTGCAACAAAGTCGAACCGCGGATCCATTTCTTCCTGCTCTATGGGTAAAGCCACCCATACTTGATACCCATGAATACCATGAGAAGTTCCATCACGTAAATGTTCCGGAGTCCTTTCGGTATGGGTCACTCCTTTTCCGGAAGACATAAACCCAACGTCTCCGGCATTAATTAACTGAATGGCTCCGGTACTGTCCTTATGCTCAACAGCCCCATCCAGGAGATAGGTAAGTGTTGAAAGCCCGATATGAGGATGTTGATCTACATCCAAATAGCTGGTTGGACCTACCTGGCCAGGGCCCATATGATCTATAAAAGTAAAGGGTCCCACCTGCCGCTTCTTTCGAAAGGGAAGTAATCGACCTACCAGAAACTTTCCGATATCCGCCTGTCTTTCTTCTACGAGCATTTTATTATTACCCATGATTACTTTTTTTGGTGTATTTAAAGATACAATATATTGACCTAAGGCTTAGGCTTTTTGAAGATAGACATTACTTTCCTTATCGAGGCTATTTCCATGTTGAAAGAAAACATTTTGACCGTTCCAATTCGCCAGAATTAGATAGCAGCTTCCTTTAAAATAACTTCGCTCAACGGTGACCTGGAATTTGGTTTTCTTTTCTGAAACCTTTAATTGATGTGGTAACAGGATCTCAGCTTCCGAAGAAAAGAGGCCAGCGGGCAAATGGGTTACTTCTCCAAAAAAACCTGCCTGATAAGGAGTGCTTGCCTTTCGGTAGACTTCCTCGGGTGTACCAAATGATTCTAACTTACCCTTTTTTAGCATAAGGATACGATCTGAAAAAGCCAGGGCCTCTTCGCTGTCGTGGGTGGCCGTTATACTGGAAATATTTTTCTGCTTTAGATAAGCAAAGAGATTTCGTCTTAATTTGTTCTTCCTAAAGGTGTCAATGTTGCTGAAGGGTTCATCCAACAGCAGTATTTCGGGTTGCTTGGCCAGGGCCTTTGCCAGGGCAACACGTTGTTTTTGGCCCCCGCTTAATAACTTCACCTGGGTATCCTTAAAAGTTTTGAGGTCTACGACATCCAGAAGTTCATTCACTCTGGCCCTATCGCTTTCCATATCTTGACGAGATAGATGAGTGGCGATATTATCAGCCACCGAAATAAAAGGCATTACATTAAACTCTTGCGCGACCAATTTCATGAAAGGCTCTCCGGGAATAAGATTGTATTTAGGTCCCAGGAGTTTTTTATCGTCCCAATAAAGGGTTCCATTTTCCAGATGAAGCAAACCATAGATGATATGGAGGAGTGTAGACTTTCCACAACCACTTTCTCCCAATACAGCAAGATGATGCCCTCTTTTCAGTTGGAAGGAGATGTCTTTCAGAATTTCACTTTCTGAATAGGAAAAGGATGCAATAGCTACCTTGAGCATTTGATAAAAAAAGAAGGTTGTCACATTGAGCCCAGTTAAAACGTCTCAGACAACCTTCTAGTTTTTTGAGTGATGTTTACTTATTCTTTGATCTTGGTATTCACTTTTTCGGGAAGCACTTCATATCCCATATTATAAAGTGTGAATCCGTAGATATCTGCATATTGTTCAATGGTCTTACTTACCGGAGTTCCTGCACCATGGCCTGCATCGGTCTCAATCCGTATAAGTACTGGATTAGGTCCTGCCTGCTTCTCTTGTAATTCGGCGGCAAACTTAAAACTGTGTGCCGGTACAACCCTGTCGTCATGATCTCCTGTAGTAACAAGGGTTGCGGGATAACTGGTCCCCGCGGTCACATTATGGACGGGAGAATATCCTTTTAAGTATTCAAACATCTCTTCACTTTGTTCTGCTGTTCCATAGTCATAAGCCCAACCTGCACCGGCAGTGAAGGTGTGATATCTCAACATATCCAATACGCCTACCGCTGGAAGTGCTACCTTCATAAGGTCCGGACGTTGAGTCATGGTAGCTCCTACCAGTAACCCACCGTTGGAACCTCCGCGAATGGCGAGATAATCTTGGGAGGTGTATTTGTTTTCAATAAGGTATTCTGCCGCAGCGATGAAATCGTCAAATACGTTTTGCTTTTTCATTTGTGTCCCGGCATTATGCCAGTCTTTCCCGTATTCCCCTCCTCCACGTAGATTAGGAACGGCATAGATACCTCCTTGTTCCATCCAAACGGCATTGGCAATACTGAAACTGGGGGTAAGACTAATATTGAATCCTCCATATCCATATAAGATGGTTGGATTCTTTCCATCCATTTGTAAGCCTTTTTTATGGGTGATGATCATGGGAACTTTGGTTCCATCCTTGGAGGTATAGAACACCTGGTTGCTTTCATAGTCCTCTGGATTGAAATCTATTTCGGGTTTGCGATATAACTCGCTCTTTCCTGTTTCTACATTGTATTTATAAATACTTCCCGGAGTTACGTAATTGGTAAACGAATAATAAAGTTCCTTCTCCTCCTTTTTCGATCCAAAACCGCCAGCACTTCCTACTCCAGGCAATTCTACCTCCCGAACTAAATTTCCGTCGTAATCGTATTGCAAGACCTTGGAAACAGCATCCACCATATATTCGGCAAAGAAATACCCACCGCCCGTACTCGGGCTCAAAACGTTTTCCGTTTCGGGGATGAAGTCCACCCAGTTTTCCGGCGCAGGATTGGAGGCATCCACCGTTACGATCTTTCGATTGGGAGCATCCATATTGGTAACAATATAGAGTTTGGAACCAACGTTCTCAATAATATAAGAATCGGTATCGGTATGATCCAGAATCGCCACAAATGGAGCGTCTGGTTTTTCCAGATCCTTGATCCATAATTTATTCCCTGATGTCGATACACTTCCCGTAAGCACTAGGTATTTATCATCTTCGGTCGGTCCCGCATACATATATCGATGTTTTTGAGCTTCGGTACCTCCGTAGATCAACTCATCCTCTTCCTGTTTTGTGCCTAATTTATGATAATAGACCTTGTGTTGGTCTGTTTTTGCCGAAAGTTCACTGCCGTTGGGTTTATCGTAGCTAGAATAAAAGAAGCCTTCATTTCCAAGCCAGGCGGTTCCACTAAATTTAATATCGACGATCGTGTCTTCAATAATTTCTCTGGTTTCGGCATTCATTACGAGTACCTTTCTCCAATCACTTCCTCCTTCCGAAATAGCATAGGCCGCGAGTTTCCCATTGTCTGAAAAACTCAAGCCACCGAGAGAGATGGTCCCGTCTTCTTTAAAGGTATTGGGATCCAGGAACACTTCTGCCGTACTGGGGTCATCTCCTGTTTTATATCGGTAGATCACATATTGATTTTGAAGTCCGTCGTTTTTATAAAAGTAAGTATAATCACCTTCTTTGAAGGGGGAACCTACCTTTTCGTAGTTCCAGAGACTGGTGAGGCGTTCCTTGAGTTCAGATCGAAATGGGATGGTGTCCAGATAGCCATAAGTTACTTTATTCTGGGCGGCCACCCATTCTCCGGTTTCTTCACTCATGTCATCCTCCAACCATCGATAAGGGTCTGGTACTTGGGTTCCGAAATAGGTGTCAACAGTATCTACTTTTTTGGTTTTGTGATAGGTCACAGCAATAGGCTCTTTTTTGGTTTCTTCTTGGCATGCTAGCAGTAATACAGCACACAAAGTTGGAATGATCAATTTTTTCATGGTAGAAGTGATTAAGTGCTGTAAAAATAGTAAAATCCCAACAGCCAAAACGTTATAGATATGTTAGTGTTTTTAACACTTAATACTGAAATAGGGGACGGTAGGATTTCCAATATTTGTAAATGAGAATAACATTGAACGCAGTCAAAATTATGGCGACCAAAATGTCTGAAATATCAAGAAAAATATGGAACAACAGAATGTTGAAGGTGATAGGAGCCAGAAGGATCAAAGCGAACGGGACCCATTTATTCATTAGCAACATAATTCCAATTAAAATTTCCAGTAGGGTCACTACAAAAAAGACGTAGCCTGAGTTTTCCAATGATTCTATAAAATTCGAGGCCGCTATGGGCATATCGAATAAAGGGACGAAGTGAAAAAGTTGATTGGCTCCAAAGAAAATGAGTCCTAAGCCTAATACAATCCTGAGGAGTTTGGTAAAGGTGGATTTCATAAATCGGGAATGTTGGTTGGTTTCTTAAAGATAATAAAAAACAAAACACCGCCCTGGTAAGGAGGCGGTGTCTTTAATATGTTTCCGATATCATTCGGAGATCGAACGATTATTTCTTGATAAAACGCTGTGTTTTTATGGTACTATTGTCGAATACACGAAGGATATAATTTCCTTGGGTCAAATTGGATACGTCTATGGACTCTCCCGAAATTCTTGCGTTCAGAACTCTTCTGCCTGTTGCGTCAAATACCGTAAATATAGGGTTGTCAAAATCGGTAAGATTACCTAGGTTCAATATTCCATCCGTAGGATTAGGATATAGAATTAAATTGTTAACCAGGGTGTCCTCAAGACCCAGAGTGACTCCTTCTATAATGGTGATCGTCTGATTTACATCCACATTTTCCAGAACATCGATAATTCCTGAAGGCCAGTAAACCGTAACCGAATTGATCTCGGTATCGTCGTCAACTCCGAAATGAGTATTCAAGCTACTCATAAGCGAAAAACCTTCTCCGCTTCGCACATCTCTTATTTGCGTTCCGGAAGGAGTGACAATCTCGACTCTTGCTCCAATTCCATCGATATTACTTTCGGTACCCACGGTATTAATCTTCAGCCAATTGTTGGTGTTGGTGTCATTATAGTAAATGGTGCTACCAGAAAAGGCATCGATAAAACCATCATCATTCAAGTCGCCAAAGCTTCCGTTGTTACCCGGTAAAAGATTGCTGGCAACCGAAAAGGTCATGTCTCCATTTCCGAGCAGGATATCTCCATTGGAAGCGATATCAATAAAACCGTCATTATTAAAGTCATGGGTTGCATTTTCAATTCCGGTAGTGTTGAACGTACTAAGGCCGGAAGAAGCAATCACGTCTGTGAAAGTTCCGTCCCCATTGTTGCGCATCAATCTGTGGAAGCCATCTGCAAAGCTACTGGCACCGATGAATCCATCCATATCGCCGTCGTTATCGAAGTCGCCCCAGGCGGAAGACCAAGTCTGTACTCCATCTTCCAGGCCAGCAGAAGGTGCTATGTCCGTGAAGGTACCGTCACCATTATTTTGGAAAAGTTCATTTTCTCGTCGTTCCAAACCACCACCGCATTTGGCCATAAACATATCTACATCTCGATCGTTGTCGAAATCGATCCAAACACTTCCGTAATGTCCTCCGGTAGGATAATCTCCAATACCTCCTTGCACAAAGGAGAGGTTTCCGCTTCCGTCATTGATATAATATACATTGGGTTCAACATCATGACAAACAAATGCATCTAAATGCCCATCGTTATTTATATCTACGAAGTTGGATCGTTGGGAGAACACGTATTCAGATCCTGACACTTCCGTAAATCCGGTTCCATCACTATTGGCTCTCATAAAGGTCACTCCATTACCTCCTCCGTACAGAAGATCCGTATAACCATTAGCATCATAGTCTGCTGCAGCCAAACTCCAGGAAGGGGAATAGTCTGCCGGAGTGGTCGTTATATTTACCTCATCGAGGGTTCCATCGGATTGCTGATAAAAAATCTGAACGTTCGTCGACTGTATGGTTACGATATCATCCAGGTGGTCATTATTCATATCCACAACAGCACGGCTGGATCCATTTACGGGAATACTCTGTGTGGAAAAAGACAATTGGGCTTGTAGCAGTTGCGCGGTGAGTACAAGGGCTCCAAGTAAGATAAATTTTTTCATAATAGATTCAATTAAAATAGTTGATGTTATTCACAGGTCTGGGTCAACGAATTGATCCATTCCTCGATCAGAGCAACACCTTCTTCGTGTTGTATAGTTCTTCCAAGAAGAGGCATTCGATATTGCTCTTCGTTGGTGCTTAGTCTAAAGAATAGGATAGAGTTCTCAGGATTACCCGGGTCTACGACTTTTGCGTCTTCATAACCGGGAATGGGAGTGTCGGGGTCATTACAAATACCGATATTCTCATCAAGGGAACTTAGGTCATACGCAAATCGCAGTGTTCTGTAATTACAATGTCCAGCATCGCTATGGCAACTAGCGCAGTTGATATCGAAATACGACCGCACCCTCAGGTCTAGTGGTTCTGAAGGGTCATCCCACTTTACTACCGTAGTAATATCCGAAGGTACGTTTCCAAGCAGATATCCTTGTTCGATCCATTTGTCTAGCTGATTGGAAACTCCATCTGCATAAGTGTAATCCGAATTCAAATTCTGAGGTTTTACCCCTATGGGTGCATTTTCGAAATTGGCTTTGTGACAGGTAATGCATTGGGAAGTAGCCGGGATACGATAGTTGATGTTTCTCGTGACCCCATTTTCTGTCCATTCAACGGGGACAAATCCGCCGTCTCCCACAGTATCAAGAAGGCCTTCGTCTTGGGCTTCATTCCAAATATAGTCGGCAAAGATCCAACCATCGGTCTTTTTGATCATTAATCGGGTTTCTATGATCTGTGTATTATTGGCGGGAAGCACATTGTTATAATAAAACGATTTTATCAGAACGCTACCTACGGGGAAGTTAAGTAATTCTGCATCTCCTACATATTCTGCTTGGAGTCCGTTAGGCATCCATACAAATCTCTTCTTTTTGGCATAATCCGTGAACAACGGAGTAATAGGTTCGTAAGGTAAAACTCCATACACCGGTTCTTGATTCTTCATTTCACCCATGAAGAAATTATAATCGGATAGTTTTGGATAGGGCACTTGGGTAATATCGAAATTCACGGGAGAAAATGGAAGGACGGTTACTGTAACCGTTGCTGTAGAGCAACTATCGCCAGTGACATCACAAATGGTATATTGAAAGGAGTCATCTCCCATGAACGTAGCGCTGGGAGTATATCGTACCAGGTCGTCCAGTCGGGTGGAGGTACCGTTGTCTAAAATTTGAACACTACCCGATTGCGGATTACTGAGGGTAAGTGTTCCATCTGAAGGTACATTGGAGTCGTTTGCAAAAATCGAGATATCCAGGGTTTGGTTTTGAAATACCTGTCCGCTGTCTGCCTGGGTATTAATCACCAGTGGCACATAGTCGTCCCCTGCGTCATCTTTGTTACAGGAGCTCAACAAAAAGAGCGGTAGAAGGAGGGACACATATTTGAAGTAGGCTTTATTCATTTCAAAGAATTCATTAGCAATTTAAAAAGGGGATTTCTTTTCCGTAGAAAATCCCCTAAATGTACTAAAAACTTTGATTTAGCCTGGCTTTAACCCCCTATTTATGGGATTTTTATGAGAAAAGCGGGCGGTAGTAATCCCAGTGTTTATACATTAAATATACATTTACGGCAGCCACAAGAATAGCAGGGCCAATGTTCGGGAGGTTGACAAAAGCATGGAATAAGACAATGTTTACTGAAATAGGGACTAACATGACTAGGGCAAACGGTACCCATTTCTTAAAGATCAATAATAATCCAACCACGGCCTCGGTAAGTCCAACTAGTCCCATGATATAGCCTTTTCCGGCTTCCGGATCGTCTCCGGAGAAACGAAGTGCATTAAACAGATATTCCGCTTCCGGATATCCGGTAAAATCGAAATCTGGCATGAACCAAAAGAATTTGTTGAGGCCAAAAGCCAAAAGCATGATTCCAATACCGATACGTAAAACAAGATTGAAGATTTTCATAAGTGTTATTTCTGAAAGGTTATGGGCCTTTAGACGCCACTTTTCCCCGACACTTACAAAAACAACAGCTTACACGAGTCCGTGGTTCATTAAATACTCCGCAATTTGAATGGCATTGGTCGCCGCACCCTTTCTTAGATTATCACTTACAATCCACATGTTTAAGGTGTTGGGTTGCGTTTCATCCCGTCTGATTCTGCCCACAAAAACTTCGTCTTTATTATGCGCGTAGATCGGCATAGGATAGGTATTGGTTTCGGGATTGTCCTGAATGGTTACTCCCGGGGTTCCATGGAGGATCTTTCGAACGTCGCCCAAGTCGAAATCATTTATGAATTCAACATTTACGGCTTCACTATGGCCACCTGCTGTTGGAATTCTCACTGCTGTTGCTGAAACTGAGAAAGTTCGGTCGTCCAGGATCTTTTGGGGTTCCCTGGCTAATTTCATTTCTTCCTTGGTATAACCATTTGCTTCAAACACATCGCAATGAGGTAGGGCGTTTCGATGAATGGGATAAGGATAGGCCATTTCACCGCGTTGTCCCGCAATTTCATTTTCCAATTGTTGGACCGCTTTTACTCCGGTTCCGGAAACGGACTGATAGGTAGAAACCACTACACGTCTCATTTGATATTTCTTGTGTAAGGGAGCCAGAGCCATCACCATTTGTATAGTAGAGCAGTTGGGGTTGGCAATGATCTTGTCTTCTTTGGTTAATACATGGGCATTGATCTCAGGAACTACTAATTTTTTCGTCTGATCCATTCTCCAGGCAGAAGAATTATCGATCACGGTAGTACCCACTTCGGTAAATTTTGGGGCCCATTCCATAGAGGTATTTCCACCGGCCGAAAAAATAGCGATGTCCGGTTTTGCATCGATAGCATCTTGCATGCTCACGATCTTATGGAGTTGGCCCTTGAACAACAGCTCACGACCTACTGAACGTTGCGATGCAACAGGCAACAATTCTTTAATGGGAAAGTTTCTTTCTTCGAGCAACTTTAACATAACGGTACCTACCATTCCGGTGGCACCTACAACAGCTATCTTCATTTTTGGGGATTTATCCATCAAATGTATATGTTTAATATCCTGGGTTGTAAAATTACAACGAAAAAAAAGACCATCCTGTCGAAAACAGGATGGTTTTGTTAAAAATATGCAGTGTAGCGGTCGCTAACGCGTTTTTTATTTCTTCAATGCATCGCGAATCTCCGTAAGCAAGTCGATCTCTGATGGTCCTGGATCCGGAGCGGGTGCTTCTTCTTTCTTCTTTTTGGTTTTGTTATAAGCTTTCACGATCATAAACAATACAAAACCTACAATAACTAGGTTTATCAACGCATTGATCCACTTACCATACATAATTGCGTTTTCCGCGACCTCTTTACCTGCTTCGTCCACAGAGGCAGGAGAGAGTACATACTTTAGTTCCGAAAAATCCATTCCTCCTGTGAAATGACCTACAATAGGCATCATGATATCGTTGGTAAATCCGGTCACCACAGCCCCCAAGGCAGCACCTAAAATGACCGCAATGGATAGGTCTATGACATTACCGGTCATGATAAAATCCCTGAATTCTTTAAGCATAATTGATTGGTTTAAGAGTTAATAAGTATCCAATGTAGCCAAATATGCCGATTTTAACAAAAAATTTAATTCTAAGGAAGGGGTTTTCGTACAATGGTACGTTTTACTCGTTGAGAGAGTGCCGTAAGGAGTTCATAGGAAATGCTTCCCATGGCTTCTGCGAGTTCCACCGCAGACTGTTCCTCGCCAATAACAATGACCTCGTCACCTTCCTTACACTCGATGCCGGTAATGTTTACCATGAGCATATCCATACATACATTACCTATAATGGGTGCTTTTTGACCTTTAATGAGCACCGCACCGTTTTCATTACCTAATTGCCGTGAAATTCCATCGGCATGGCCAATAGGAAGGGTAGCGGTTACTTCATATCCTTTGGCAAAATAGGCTCGGTTATAGCCTACAGATTCCCCTGGTTCTATTTGGTGAATCTGAGAGATGACACTTTTTAAAGTGACCACAGGAATAAGTTGGCGGTCCTGCGCTTCAGAATTACCATACCCATACAAACCTATCCCCGTTCTTACAAGATCGAAATGTGCTTCCGGATAATTAAGGATGCCTGAGGTATTGCTTTGGTGAAGGAACGGTGTATATTCAAGCTTTTTTATCATCTCGGCAGAAGTTTTCTTAAAACTATCAATTTGTCCCAGGGTGAAATCTCTTTCCGACATGTCTTCACTTGCTGCCAGGTGGGAGAATATCGATTTTATTTTAACAGCAGAGGTCTCTTGGAGACGATCCAAGATCCATTGTGTGTCATTTTCCCAAAAACCCAATCGATTGAGGCCGGTATTGAACTTCAGGTGAACGGGATATTGTTCTTGCTTCTTAGCTTCCGCAGCTTTGACAAATTCTCTCCATATACGGGGACTGTAGAGCGCAGGTTCCAGGCATCGGTCTATTAAAGTCGGGAAGTTCTTTGGCTGTGGATGTAGGACCAAAATGGGCGTTTCTATTCCCGCATCCCTAAGGGCCACACCTTCTTTTACATAAGCCACAGCAAAATAATCTACTCCCAGCCTAATAAGTTCTTTTGCAACTTCTATGGTGTGACTGCCATATCCAAAGGCTTTTACTACTCCCATCACTCTGGTTCCGGGCTTTAGTTTAGAAGCGAGGTATTGATAGTTATGGGCAAGCGCGTTGAGATCTATTTCCAACACCGTTTCGTGAAATTGGCTCATTTCCGAAGTCATTACTGGGCTCTTTTTTTAGGGGGGAGTTGCTCAGGGTCCTTTACCTCCATTTTCCTTACCTTCTCCCGAAGCAAGGCTTTGTAAAAAGCAGCACGACTTAGAGGTTCATATTCTTCTGTTTCTCCCAACAAGACCAGATCGTCGCTTTGAGCTTTTCGATAGCTGTAATTGGCTAAATTTCCTGTTCGGGTGCAAACCGCATGCACTTTGGTAACGTATTCGGCGGTGGCCATTAAAGCAGGCATCGGGCCAAAGGGGTTGCCCTTATAATCCATATCCAGACCGGCCACGATGACGCGCATCCCCTGATTGGCCAGGTCGTTGCAAACTTTTACGATCTCATCGTCGAAAAATTGGGCTTCGTCAATACCAATCACATCACAGCCATCGGCCAGAATGGGGATGTTGGCTGCAGCCGGGACGGGAGTGGAGCGAATTTCATTACTGTCGTGAGAGACTACCTTGTCTTCGTCATAGCGAATGTCTACGGCAGGTTTGAATATTTCCACTTTCTGACGTGCAAACTGCGCCCGTTTGAGTCGGCGGATCAGTTCTTCGGTTTTTCCCGAAAACATAGAGCCACAAATCACCTCGATCCACCCAAATTGCTCTTTTTGATTAACTGTATTTTCGAGAAACATAACTTACTTTCAGAATAAAAAGGAATTCTTTGACGTTTACATAAAGGATGCGTAAATTTAACAAAACAAAAAATAGGAAGGCACTTTAATTATAAAAGTTATGAAGAAGCAATTGCAGTCCCAAATAAAAAGCCTGGCGCAGGAGATTCTCGCAGAAAGTGAAGGCAAGGACACGCGAAGAATGAAGGAAATAGCCCGAGAATTATACGAGCGTCTTGCTGTGCTCGAATATTTGGAAATTCAGCTTCTGGGAGAGGAAGCTCTAGAAGAAAAAGACTCGTTGGACTCCAAAACGTATCGGGAGAATAATTGGTTTAAAGAGCCCGAGCCAGTACCTCAACCAGAGGACCAGGAAGAATTGGTGGAACCAGTCATGGAAAAGATCAAGGACCTGGTGGCGCAAATGCCGGAGGAATCGCAAAAAGTGGATGCCCTTTTGGAAGAAGTATTACCCAAGAAAGAATTCAATAAAAACGACCTGGAAGAATTTGCCAACAATTTTCAGGAAATGCCGGTATTCGAGCGGAAAGAAGACACCGCAACTACGGTTAAAACGGGATCTGTTATAGAGACTGAGGTTGAAACTCAGGAAGTTTCCAGAGTTGAGCCGCAGGAAGAGGAGGCCCATAAGAATAATGATGTAGACCGTCCCAAATCATTAAACGAATCCCTGGGGAATGGACTAAATATTGGGCTCAATGATCGCTTGGCCTTTATCAAGCATCTATTCGAGGGTAAAACGGAAGACTATACGCGCGTGTTGTCTCAAATTAGCACCTTTACATCCTATGAAGATGCCGAAACCTTTATCAAAGGGAAGGTAAAGCCCGATTATAACTATTGGTTAAACAAAGACGAATATACCAAGCGATTTATGAAGATCATAGAAAAGAGCTTCGGCTAGTATTCTACAACCCAACCAAAAAATGAACATTCAAAGAATCGTCTATTGGATAGCGACCCCGTTGTTGTGTGCCTTGATGTTGTATTCGGCTACCCTATATGTTACGAATACCGAGATGGTCAAAGGTTTTTTTGAAAGCTTCAACTATCCTTCCTATATCGTGATACCTCTCGCTACCGCTAAGATCCTGGCGGTGATTATGATCCTTTGGCGAAAAAGTAGCTGGTTAACCGAATGGGCCTATGCTGGCTTATTCTTCGATATGGTATTGGCGTATTTTGCTCATCATTTTGCTGGACATGAAAATAATTACCTTCCCTTATTAGGGATTATTGTTTTGTTGCTGTCCTATTTCTTTGGAAAAGTAGTTCGCACTTAAATTATGGGAAAACTTTATTTAGTACCTACGCCCATTGGCAATTTGAAAGACATGACCTTTAGAGCCATTGAAGTCTTGAAGGAAGCAGACCTTATCCTGGCCGAAGATACCCGTACCAGTGGCAAACTTCTGAAGCACTTCGATATAGGGACGCAGATGCACTCCCACCATATGCATAATGAACACAAAACCACCGAGGGAATCGTGGGACGAATTTTGGCAGGAGAGACTATTGCCCTGATTAGCGATGCTGGGACGCCTGCCATTAGCGACCCGGGGTTCTTGTTAACACGTGCTTGTGTGGAGGCGGGAATTGAAGTGGATTGCCTCCCTGGGGCTACCGCCTTTGTGCCGGCTCTGGTGAACAGCGGATTACCTAATGACCGATTTGTTTTTGAAGGATTTCTACCCGTAAAAAAAGGGCGACAAACCCGATTGCAATTATTGGCAGAAGAAACCCGAACCATGATCTTTTATGAATCCCCACATAAATTGGTGAAAACGCTAACTCAGTTCAAAGACTTTTTTGGAGAGGACCGAAGGATTTCTGTCTCTCGAGAACTCACCAAATTACATGAGGAAACCATCCGGGGAACGGTGGCTGAGGTACTACGGCATTTTGAGAATAAGGCACCTAAAGGGGAGCTGGTGATAATTTTGGAAGGGAAGAAATGAAAACCCTCCTCAGCAATATACGAAACTGTGAGATCTGCAAGGAACATTTACCCTTAGGGCCTAGGCCGGTGGTGAGTGGGCATCCAGATGCAAAGATTGTGATCATAGGTCAGGCACCGGGAACCAAGGTGCACGCCTCTGGAGTTCCCTGGGACGATGCCAGCGGAAAAGAATTGAGAAGATGGTTGAACATCGGTATATCCCAATTTTACGATGAAATGAATATAGCGATCGTCCCTATGGGCTTTTGTTATCCGGGGAAAGGCAAAAGTGGCGACCTTCCTCCCCGTATTGAGTGCGCTCCGCAATGGCATCACCCCCTGCTTTTAAAAATGCCGAATATTGAGTTGGTTTTACTTATTGGTATGTACGCCCAGAAGTACTATTTAGGCGATACCGCAAAGCGGACGCTTACAGAAACCGTTCGTCACTATGAGGAGTACCTTCCGAAGTTCTTACCTTTACCCCATCCTTCACCCAGAAATCGAATTTGGATGAAACGAAATGAATGGTTTGGTCTGGATGTTGTTCCCATACTACAAAATCGAATCAGTGCCATTCTCGATCTATGATAAGAATACTTGCACTTCTGGCTCTATTAACATGTCTTTCCTCTTGTAAGGAAAAGACAACATCAACGAAAGCGAGTTCGGATCGTCATCCTCTTACAGATACACTATCCCCTTTAGTTCCCGATACAATTACTGAACCGGGCTATCGCTTGTCTTGTAATCTTCTTCCTTCAATTTTTACTCAAGGAAAAGTCACTATTTACTTTAACGAAATATCTGAATCTGAATTTGAAAGAATGAACAGAGAGGATTATTATAAACCTATTTACTACCCTAATAGCGATTCTATTGAAGGGATATTACAAGGACGATATCCGGAAATTTTTTCGAAGAAAGACGGGGCTTATTTTTTCAAAGCCGAAAATGGGGAAGGACCTATAAAAGTTTGGAATAATTTAGTTCAGGAAAAGAGCTATACGCGTTACGAGTTTAAAGGTTCTTATGAGCAGTACATATTTATCCTTCAGGAATTTTATGAGGGAAGTCAATATGTTTTAATCAACACTCAAACAGGAGAATCTTACAGTCTTGCTGGGACTCCCAGATTTATGAATGACGATTGGATCTTTGGGATTGGAGGATATGGCACTGCCGATATCTCCATACTACATCCAAAAAACAAGAAATCTGCCTTTGTAGTATTCGATTATCTGGATGTAATCGAATCGTATACGTTTGTAAATTCTATCTCTTTAAAATTGCGTTGCCCATGGAACGGAGAAACATATCCTGTAAAATACCTTCGAATCACCTTGGGGCGATGATAGTTGACGTCTCAGAAAATTACGAATCAAAGAAGGTCGTAATTTTCTGAAACAACCACTTTGATCAATGGGTACGATCTCGATATTTGTCTACCGTCTATCGTACCTCGAAATCTTAAAGGTGTTTTCCTTTATTCCATCCGTGTTTTCCCAGATACTGCTCCCCACTTTCAACAGCCCCATCTTCAATAGACGTACCCATTGAGTCGTTCCAGCGGTTGAGGTATCCAAACAAGGAGATCACTCCCAGCATTTCTACGATCTCACCTTCGTTCCAGTGTTCGTATAGGCGCCTTTTAATTTCTTCATCTACCTGATTAGGAACCTGAGAGGCTTGAAGGGAAAAGTCGAGAGCAGCTCTTTCCGCTTCGCTAAACGCCGGGTGGGTTCTGTATTCCCAAATATTATCCAGTTGTTCCTGTTCGGCTCCATAGCGCTCTGCGGCGCGGATAGCATGAGCCTGGCAATATCTGCATCCGGTGGAGTTACTACTTACCCAGGCGATCATTCGCTTGAGGGCCGAGGTCACTCTACCTTCGTTTGCCATCACAGCTTTGTTCAGGTTGATAAAAGCCTTGCTAATGGCAGGTCTACGCTGCATGGTCAATACACTGTTGGGACAAAATCCGAGGGTTTCGTTAAAAAACTCGGCCAATTCTCTGGTTTCCGGATCGTGGTCCGGATTAAGTGGGGTAACTAAAGGCATAGTGTTAGATTTTTTTCAGGTTTCGAAAATACGAATTAATCCTAACATCTAAGTTGATATTTACTCTTTCACAATTCGGTAAGAAGAGCCCGAAACATTTAATAAATAAAGCCCAGATTGAAAACTGGAAAGATCCAGTATCATTTGATTCCCTGTTAGTTCACCTGCCTTTAGCAATTTACCGGAAAGGTCAGTTATTTGGTAGGGAACAGAATCCTGGAAGTGGTCAAAATTCAAAGTAATTAGATTCTGAGTTGGGTTGGGAGCTAAATCAGCTTTGGTAATAGGGTTGTCTTCCAATCCAAAGGTAAATGGATCATTGAGGTATCTTCCCACAAAAAAGTCCTCTCCAAAAAAGGGTTCGTATCCAGCCCAAATAATTTTTCCGTCCTCCTGTAGCATAAAGTCTTTTCCAGTCAAGCTAGTATATGTTGCATCTCCTCCCGGCCCGAAGGAGGGGTCTAAAGAGCCACTTGCATGATACCTTGCTATGGTAAGAATAAAGCTGTCCGGAAGGAGAGGCTCAGTACCCAGGACCAAAATTTTTAAATTGGGCTGTACAATAATTCTATTCAAATTTATCATCTGGCTCATGAACACCTCACCGTTATTTCCAAAGGAAGTGTCCAAACTTCCATTGGGTAGGAATCGTTGTAAATAAGCCATGGCTACATCTGAACTATAAAAGGAAGTTCCAACAACTATTTTCCCATCTGGAGATAAGTCAAAGACACCTCCACCACTAGAAACATTACCAGTATAAACAATTCCGTCAGAACCAAACTCCAGATCCAAACTTCCATCCGGAAGATACCTGCGCAGTTGATATATGCCTCCAAAGGTTAGGCCTATTAGTATTTTGTCATTATCTAAAAGGCGTATGGTGATATCCTTATTATTAGGAACGGTCGGTTCGGAAATAAGCACACCATTTGTTCCGAAACTTGGGTCTAAACTTCCATCGGGGAGAAACCTTATTAGCGTCAGTTTATTGGATCCGTTGACGAAAGACGCACCAGCAAGTAGGATCTTGTCATCATTGAGAATGACTATGGTCCCAATCCTATCTTCATCGCCAAGGTCGGTTATCACAATCCCAGAAGTGCCAAAAGTTGGATCAAGGTCTCCATTGGGCAAGTAACGAGCGATCATATAATCTTTGGCCGAACCTCCAAAGTCCCCTGCTGCCAATATCTTTTGGTCATTCTGAACCAACACCTTGTGATATTTATCTAAGTATCCTGTGCTAAAATCGGTAACCACAATACCGTTGATCCCAAACGTATCGTCAAGGCTTCCGTCTGAACGATATCTCACCAGAACGGGATCCCAATCGCTTTGAGCTACTTCGGAGGAACCCGATATTAATATATCTCCATCATTTTGCAAGGCCAGGGCGAAGACTATATCCGAACTTCCAAAAAGGTCCGTCTGAACTATTCCAGAATTTCCAAAGGTAGTGTCCCACTGGCCATCCTGAGATAAGGTTACAAGAGAAGATAGAACAAATAATGCAGAAAAAAGGTAGCTTTTTATTTTCATAATGGATGGTAATTTAGCACTTACTAACATAACAGTTTAGATTCTAATTACCCACCCTTATCAACTTTTAAGAATAGCCTATAAAACATTATTGTTTTAAAAGTTTTAAAGTTGTGCCCGGAAGTTTTAAGAAATAGACGCCATTCATTGCATCTGAAAGGTCTATTATAGCCTTGATTCCCTCTAAGAATCCGGTTTGAATAACTTTACCCGAAATGTCGGTGATCCCGTAGGGTATGTTTTCCAAATAACGATCACTTCTAATTATAAATTCATCTTGAGATGGATTGGGAGACACTACAAATTCAGGTAATCCAATATCTGTAGTTCTCAGGATACCATTTTGAAAACGGACCACTACAAAATTTACAGTGCCATTGTACCAGTAGGTATGGCCAGTCACCAAAATTTTCCCATCATCTTGAAAAGACATGGTGGTACTTTCAAAGCCTAAAGCGGAGGATCCGTTGTCTCCAAAGCTGGTATCCAGAATTCCATTGGAATTATATCTTAAGAGGTAATAAGTACTTACTTCGAACCCAAATATTTTTCCACTTACCAAAATGTTTTCGTTGTCATCCAACAGTATCTTATAAGGGAAAAATAAGGGAATTTCAATATCGGTCATTCCATTGGTTCCAAATGAAGGATCCAAGCTTCCATCCTCCAGGAACTGCATTACTTTTACATTGGATTGACCCAAAACGAGCGCGGCAACCATCTTTCCATTATCTTTAATGGTTACAGAACCATATAGATTAGCAGATGCAACAGACGCCTGGAGAATTCCGTCAGTCCCGAAATCCGGATCTAAAGTGCCATTTGAGAGATAACGGTGGAAGGTCAAAAAACCATTGGTACCCCTACCTGCTACAAGAACCTTTCCATCAGGCAATTCCATAAAAGGGAATACAATGGAGGAAATGGAATGCAAATAGGTAGTTACTATCCCGTCTGTACCGAATGAGTTATCCAAGTCTCCATTTGGAAGGTATTTTGTGAGCATGACAAAGGTTGAGCCACCCTGCTCAGACCAGCCTCCGGCCAAAATTTTACCATCCGGAAGCACCGCAATAGCGGATAAATAATCCACGCCAAAATCTGTTGATACTACACCATTATCACCAAAAGATGTATCCAGTTGACCATTTGTTAAATACCTTACAAGGAAAAAGTCTAGATTCCCACCGGACAGTCGATGCGAAGATCCGGTGACAAGCTTCCCGTCGGCTTGTTGATCTATGGAAGAAAAATAGGTGAAGGGGGGAGGCACAACATTAAAATCATTCATCACCTTGCCATCGGTCCCGAAAGAGGTATCCAGACTCCCGTCTGGCATATAACGACTCAGAATATGAATATCTCCATAACCTGAAAAGCCGGATGCAACAATCTTACCATCATCCTGCTGGACGATCGCATAACTTTGATCAGGACTTCCCGGAAAGTTTGTGGTAACAAATCCATCCCCTCCAAAAGAAGGGTCTAATGTTCCGTCCTGAGGAAACATATTATTAATGGACGCTAAAATTGCGATGATGAAAAAATGTTTCGTTTTCATAACTGCTAGAAACTTGGTTACCAATAAGATAACTGTTTGAAATGATTCTATCTGCTCGCCAACAAACTTTCATAAAAAAACAGCCACGTCCTACCTTCTCAAATAGTCCACGGCTGTCTTGACAGGAATAGGGATGTTCTATTTACAGAACAATACTCTATCCCATATATTAGGGTGTTGTTGCTCCCCATTGGTAAGGTTGAGCTCCGCGCTTAACCGCACCTCGTAGGCACAATTGGGTAATAAGGCAACATTTCCCTGGTAGCTCGCCGCTCCATGCGCCTCTTCTCCCGGACTTGTAAATGCGATAGGATCGAAACTGTGCGGTCCGCCTGGACCAAACATGGCCAGAGATACGGCTCCCAGATTAGGATTGGCGGCTGTATAATTGGCCGTGATCGAATTTGCGATCGAAGCACATTGTCCTCCGTCTACCAGTTCCTGAAGGTCTACCGTAGCGATCCCCAGTTCAGTGGATACACCAGTTGGGTCCCAGGTTCCCCCCTGAGGAACATCTTTGTATTTGGTATTGAAGACGGCCAATGGACGAGAGAATCCCGCAGCTACTTCACTACCCGGATTACCTACTTCGCGTTTTCGCATGCGTAAGGCTACATAGGTATTCTTTTGAAGGGGAGCCGAAGTAGCCCCTGGAACCAGGCCACTCATATCCACCTCATCCGGAGTACCGTTCGCAATGTCTGTTAGTTTGTTGGTGATGAGCTTCAACAAAGAACCATTGAAAAAGATACCTCCTGCTTGTGGAACCCGTACCCAGTTGTTGATCATGTCCACTTCAACCTCCTGTCCATAGGGTTTTGGTCCGGTAGTACCGCCAATCACATAAGAATTATATAGGATGACCGGTAGAAATTGAGTGATCTTGGAACCAATCACAGTATTGGCTATATCTGAAGCTTCAATATCTGTCCAGCTACCAATGGTCCCAACGTCTATGGTAGGATCCGCAACGATGGCATATTGGAATTTATATTCCACCGGTTGCCCATTCAATTGTGGAGATAATGAACCTCTTAGGTCGATGGTACTAAAGAACGCTTGTTCGTTCCATGAAACTGTGCTTTTACCTGTGGTTCTTCCAGTGGCCGGATCAATATTTAGAACCGGATGGTATTTTCTGTTATATCCAATTTGGTAGAACGCAGCCGGCGGATCCTTGTCATCCGGAGCGTCGTTCAGGCAAAGATGCACGCAAAGACAGTTACCAACGTTCTTTCTGCTGGGTTTTTGTGCTTCGGAAGGGCTTTCAGCGGCAAATTCATTTCCTCCAAAGGCAAACTTAAAGTAGATATCCGGCCCGTTATCAAAGCTGAAAATGGGGGTGGTTTCCACATTGATGAAAGGCGACAAGAAGGTCTTTTTGAAATCAATGGAACGATAATAGATGCAGAATTTCCCGTTGCTATCGGTTACAGCGCTTCCTAGTGTATCATCTGTAATGATATCGTCATCCATGGCGATTACCTCAATGCCTGCCAGCGGTTCCTGAGATTCACAATTGAGAAGGGTTCCACAGATAACCCATACATCCAGCCGTTGTAGGATATAGCACCAAACTCTCCTCAATACCGTGTAATTCCAGCTAGCTATTAGACCTTCGTCGGTTTCTCTCCATTTTGGCTGAAAAATATCCAGCAATACCTCGAAAGCGAAAAAGTTTCTGGGTAGATCTGTATTTTCTTGTCCGTAATCGGGCAGATCATTGTAGTACAGGACAGCCGCTACGGCGCCTCCATTGTATTCTTGTTGATCCCCATCGAAGGAAAGAGAATAATTTCCGTTAACATCTGTAGTGGTCTCACCTAGTAGATATTTCTTTCTGGATTTAATTTCTTTCTCCTCGTATACACGCGTTACTTCCTTACTTTGAGCAGAAGTAAAAGCGGTGGTTGCTTCAATCTCTTCCTTCAGTGCATAAAGCCTCACTTTTGTGTTCTTAACTGAAATTCGATGTTCATCGCAAATTGCCGTTTGCAATCTGCCTTTTACTGTGTACTTCATAATACTAATGTTCTAATTAAATGTTTGATTTTGAACGGCTAAAATAGGGGTAGAACATAGAATTTTATCTAGCTAAAAGATTCATTTTTAACTGTTTAAACCCTTGAGTTGTTTCATGGAAAAACGGAAAAGACAGTAAGGTAAAATACCGAGCCCTTTATAATAATTGCCTGTTAAAGATTCCGGAAAGCCCTATTTTTTGTAAATTTATCTTCGCTACCTTCCCACTTAAATCTCTCAGCTTATTTATGCGTTGGACGATACAACCCAAACCGGATGCTCAGCAGGTAAGTCGCTTGTCCGGAGAATTAGGAGTGGACCCTATTATTGCAACTCTGTTATTGCAAAGAGGAATTGAAACCTTCGAGGAGGCCAAGAAGTTTTTTCGACCTAATCTGGAAGAATTGCATGATCCTTTTTTGATGAAGGACATGGAGAAAGCAGTAACTCGTATTGAACGGGCCATTCAGAATGAAGAGAATATTCTTGTCTATGGGGATTACGATGTGGATGGCACGACCAGTGTTGCGCTACTTTCTTCTTATCTAAAATCCTATTATCCTAATGTGGCAACCTACATTCCAGATCGCTATGCAGAAGGGTATGGTGTTTCCTATCAGGGAATCGATTTTGCGGAAGACAATGGTTTTAGTCTCATTATTGCCCTTGATTGCGGAGTAAAAGCTATCGATAAGGTGTCCTATGCTTCAGAAAAGAACATCGACTTTATTATTTGCGATCATCATAGACCCGGACCGAAGGTGCCTGATGCCATTGCCGTTCTGGATCCCAAACAGGGGGATTGCCACTATCCGTATAAGGAACTGTGTGGTTGTGGAGTGGGCTTCAAATTAGTCCAGGCTTTGGGGTCCAGGAGAGGTCAAACAACGGAAGACCTTCTATTGTATTTAGACCTGGTAGCTACGGCAATTGGCGCGGACATTGTTCCTATCACAGGGGAGAACCGTGTATTGGCTTATTTTGGCCTGAAAGTAATCAATACGAACCCACGTATTGGCTTTAAGGCCATCATTAAACAGATCAAAAAGCAACACCTTACTATTACGGATGTGGTTTTTATTATTGCTCCCAGGATCAATGCGGCGGGGCGAATGAAACATGGTAACCATGCCGTTCGATTATTAACTGAAACCGAAATAGAGAAGGCCGAGTTCTGGGCTGCGGAAATAGAACAATACAATACAGACCGAAGGGAAACAGACAAGCGCATCACCAAGGAGGCTTTGCTTCAGATCTCAGAAAACAAAGAGGAAGAACGCATGACTACCGTGGTATATGATGAAAATTGGCATAAGGGTGTTATCGGAATTGTGGCATCACGTTTAACCGAAACCTATTATCGACCTACGCTGGTGTTTACGAAGAGTGGGGAGAAACTGGCCGCTTCAGCGCGTTCAGTGAAAGGATACGATGTGTACCATGCGTTGGAAGGTTGTTCTCAACATTTGGAACAATTTGGAGGGCACAAATATGCAGCTGGCCTCACCTTATTAGAAAAAGACTACGAGAAATTCAAGGCGGCCTTTGAGGAAGTGGTGAGTGAGACCATAGACCCAAGACTACTGCAGCCAGAATTGAAAGTGGATGCCAAGATCGATTTTGAAGACATTACACCGAAGTTGTATCGTATTCTCAAACAATTTGCTCCCTTTGGCCCTGGAAATATGACTCCTGTTTTTATGACCGATAACGCAATGGATACCGGACAGGGAAGAGGTGTTGGAGAGGATAAGAGTCACTTAAGGGTAGTGGTTACCCAGGGAGCATCACCACCACTTACGGGAATTGGATTTGGATTGGGGCATAAGATTGATATTGCCTGTACGGGAAAGCCTTTTAAGTTGGCGTATGCAATAGATGAGAATGAATGGAATGGAACCACAAGTTTGCAGCTGAAGTTGAAAGATGTAATGGCGTAATTTTTTAAACACACTATTTAGAATTAATCTAAATAGTGTATATTTGAATCCTAATTATGCATCCATGAAAGAGATCGATCCCATATATAAGAATGAGATAGGATTAGGGTTTTATTGGAGAAGGTCCGGTACATCCCTGAAGGATAAAATTCAGATTATTTTCCGTGACACAGGCTTCTATTTATCACATCTTGAGATCTCAGAATTCTATCAACAGACCATTGAGGCCCTGTCTCGTCCAAGATGTACATCCTGTAAAACACAAGAATGCTGCAGGTCAATCTTACTGAGAACTCCTTTTAGCCAGGTAGACCTGGCGGTTAGTACAGTGGAATTGGAAGGCATGGAAGACTTACTTTCCGGAATCTTGTTTCATTTGAATTTAAGACAATATTTAAATGGTTTGGGTTTAAATTGAGCCGATCGTTCAGATTTGTGAATCAGGTTTCTTATTTTTATATGGAAAACCAACCACAATGAAGCAAATTATCATCTTCTTATTACTTGTGATCATAGGTATCATGGGATATAATTTTTATAGGAATTGGCAGCGATTCCATCCACCAAATTACCAATATGAAATTCCGGATACTATTAAGAATTCTAGTTCGGAAAGTAAATTACTCTATGATTATTTTCACGCCGTTGAAGCATTGGATTCCTATGTAATTACGCAATGGGGAGATGAAGGGATCGATGTTCGAAACCCAGGAGATGATGGTGTTGAAGAGTTGGCGGCAGTAGCGGAATATGCGAAGAAGCGGGCAAAAGTTAGATTTTACGAGAACCAGTTATTGAATCCCAGCCCAAAGGTGAAACCCAAAGAGGAACCTTCCGAACAAGAGGTCAAAGAACAACTCATTCAAAAGATGTTTTATTCTAATCCCTCCGGAAATAGGTTGCGACTAGGTGAACAAAGTGCATTGGTATTTGAGATACAACGTTTGTTAATTCGTCATGGGGATTCTATTCGTCATGATGGGCTTTTTAGAACCGAAACCTATAATTCCCTGCGGGCCTTTGAAGAGAAGAACGGACTGCTGCCCGATGGAAGATTAGATGCCATTACACTAGAGTATTTGTTGAAATAAGGAATCATTCTAACGCGATAACTCGAGCTTTTCGCAAGACGTAATTAATCGATCGTACTTTTAAAAAACTCCCATAGGCTATCACAGGCGTTGAAATCCCTTGAGGTTTTTCCAATGAACTTCTTTGGTAAATATTGTGTCCCTCCCGGCCAGGTATGGCCTCCTCCGATAACCGTGATGGCATCCAGTTTCCAGTGTGGATTATTTGGATTTGGGAACGTACTGTACACTGCTGTGCAGCCGTCTTTTTTTGAGCTATTGGGTATGACGCGAACGATGGCGGGGGTAAAGTTTCCGTTTAGGTTCCGCATAAGTTCCAGGCTTTTTTCAAATCCCAACACCTTCCCTCTTCTCTGCTTGAAAATTGTTATATCTCCTTCTTCATAGGGAAAAATGGGGTCTTCCGTACCGTGAATGATGAGACATGAGAAGGGTGAAGCATTCTCCATTTCCTGTGCCTGTGCTTCGCTAAAATTGGAGGCGACCATCCCAATGGCTTTTATTTTGCCTGGTAAGGCTGTGGCGAGGGTCAAAGACATAAGGCCACCGTTGGATATTCCGCAGGAGAAAATGGCATTGCTATTAATGGAATAGTCGGTTTCCAGTGCAGCGATCATTTTTTCAATGAAGCCCACGTCATCTATATCTAACTTTCGGGCGGCACCCAGGGTATCACGTTTGCGATTATCGTTCCAGGATTTCTTTACTCCTTGTGGATATACCAAAACAAAATTTTCTTCATCTGCCAGCTCATTGAATCGGCTACGGGTACTTCTGTTGAATCGCTTGGCAGTTCCACCACCACCATGTAAGGCAAGCACTAAGGGGTAGTTATTTTGTGGCGTATAGTCTTTTGGAAGATGGACCCAATAAGTCCTCAGCCGCCCCTCATGCCATAAACTGTGTTTTTCATCTTGAGCCGATACCTTCGTAAAGGAAGACAGCATTATGAGGAGCATAGTGACAATAAGCGGACGAAACAAGCTCATATTCCATGGGTTTAAACAAACTCCTTCAGTTCAAATTGCGTGCCATCGAATACGCCATAGGTAAAATGAGTAATCCAGTCTCCCAAATTGAAGTAGGTCGAGTTGTCCCCCACCTGAATTTCCATGGGGAGATGACGATGGCCAAAAATGAAGTAATCGTAATGCCTGGTTTCTAGCTTTCGTCTGGCGTATAGGGCCAACCATTCCTTGTCTTCGCCCAGGAATTTTTTATCCTCATCTCCGGAAATGACCTTGTTCTTAACAGATAAATAATGGGCCAGGCGCATACCAAGTTCGGGATGGAACCATCGAAAGCACCAATTAAAAAAACTGTTGGTGAATACCTTTTTCATGCGTTTATATCCCTTATCCCCGGGTCCTTTACCATCTCCATGCCCTATGAGAAAGGTCTTGTTGCTAAAGGTGAATTCTTTTACATCTCTGTACGTGGGAATATTGAGTTCGTCTTCAAAATAATTTCGCATCCAAAGATCGTGATTTCCCACAAAGAAATGGATGGGAATTCCGCTATCACTTATTTCCGCTAATTTACCTAAGATCCGAACAAAGCCTTTAGGGACGACGGTTTTGTATTCGAACCAAAAGTCAAATAGATCCCCCAATAGGAAAATGGCAGCAGCATCTTCTTTTATCTCGTCCAGCCAGCGTACAAATTTAATCTCACGGGGCCTGCTTTCCTCCTTGCTTGGGGCACCCAAATGATTATCGCTCGAGAAGTATATTTTTTTACCGGGAGGTATTTGCATGGGGTAAAGATAATAAATCGGATACAGTAGAAATAATGTAACATGGAAAGCTGCGCTAGGGGTTGCAGCGACATCCCCCCAACTTGATTGGGGGATATAGCGGAAAACCCGACTCTGCTAAGCGCAGGGCTCCGCGGCGCGAAGCCAGAGGAGCGCCCTAGTCATTATCACTGGCAAACCACTCCGCATAGCTGGTAGCCGTTTCTTGTAGTTTTAAGGAATGAAGCTGAATATTTTCAGGTAGGCGGGTTTTTATCTTTTCTGCAAAATCGATTACCATCATTTCGCTGGTAGGTTGGTAATCTACCAGGAGCACATTATGACCTCGATTAGCCAACTCTTGTGCCAGCTCCACATGAGGGGTATTTTTGTTGAATACGGTGGCGTGGTCGAACACGTCCACGATTTCCTCTTTCACGATCTTTTTCAGATCTCCAAAATCGATCACCATTCCAAATTTAACATGTGTGGTGTCGTCTATGGGCGTGCCAAAAACCGTCACAGATAGTTTATAGCTGTGCCCGTGTACGTTGCGGCATTTACCATCATAACCGTAAAGGGCATGACCGGTTTCGAACGAAAATTGTTTTGTGATGCGAATTTGGGCCATATCTTATTTTCTCTTTTTCGAATTGCGATTGAAATCTCTGCGGTCTTTCAATTTTCTGTACAGCAGGGCAAGAACCACAAAGAGTCCCAGAATCATAAAGAATTTACTGCTGTTCAGAAACTCAAGAATTTCCATGCCGAGAAATTTTGGCAAAGTTATTTATTTTCGATCAAAGGGATGTATTTTCTTCTGAATTTAATCATGAGTGCGATGGCCCTGTAGGCTACCCAAACGGTCATAGCGACCCAGATGCCTTTGAGGCCCCAACCCATGTATTTGGAGAAGTATAACACGGGGATGAATCCGAAGAAGGTGGCCCCCAATAGTACATTCCGAAGGAAACTCATTTCTCCCAACCCTTTGAAGAGCGAATCGAGGGTAAATGCCAGGGAATTGAATGGTAGGGTGATGATCACTACAAAGAACATGGCATTAAAGACATTGAGTACCATGGGGTCTTTATTAAAGATCATTCCAAGAGGTTGGTAAAATACAAAACCAAAGGCCATAAGCACGCCGGCCACTATGAGATTATAGGTATTTACTCTCTTGGTAAGAGTCCATAGGGTAGGGTAGTTTTTTTCGCCGAGCAACTTTCCTCCCAATATGTTGCCTGCTGCACCATATCCGTCGATAAAGAAAGCCGAAAAGATCCAGATATTAAAGGCGATGGTATGAGCCGCAATATACTCTTTTCCCAAGGCGGTAGCTTCGCGAGTTGCCAGGATAAGGGCGGCGTTCAGTGCTACCGAACGTATAAAGAGATTAAAACTCATGGTCACCAAACGATTAATTTCCGGGTGCAGATTGAAACTTAATCGAAGCGAAACATTCGTCTTTTTCAATAGAAGAATGAGCGCCAAAATAGCCATAATGGCCTGAGATATTAAACTGGCCCAGGCGGCCCCTTTAACGGCCATAGGGGGGATAAGACCTTCAATACCATATACGAGGGCAAAGTCTAACCCTATGTTCAAAGCTGCACCTATACCTGCTATAACCATGGGCCAGAAGGTATTTTGCAGCCCTCTGAAAAGACCAAAAATGGCAAAGGTGAATAGCGTTAAGGGGAAGCCCCAAACTCTTATATAGTAGTAATCTATACTGAGTTCCAGGATCATATCTCTGGCATTGAGGAGTCGGAATATGGGCTCAACGAAGAAGTAGGTAGACAACAAGAGAATGATGCTAAGCGTTATATTAAAAAAGATCGCCTGGGCAGGAAATCTTTTGAGGTCCTCAATATTGCCTGCTCCCAGGTTTTGTGAAACGATGGCGGAGATTGCGCTTCGGGTTTGCCCTAATATCCAGATGAGTGCCGATAGGAATGTGCCTACAATTCCCACAGCTGCCAGCGACTCGGTACCGAATTCGGGAATATTACCTACAATGGCCGCATCGGTACTCGAAAGCACGGGTTCTGCAATACCCGCAACGATAGCCGGAAGCGCCAATTGTTGAATTCGCTTGAATGAAACGTTGGTCATTGGAGTTTTCAAGTGGCAAAATTAGCCTAAAACTACTTCTTAACCATGACAAGTGGGCAGATGCTTATAAAATTGTTTATCTTTAGTAAAAATTGCCATAAGACCCTTTACTTCGATACCATCATCCCGAGTGGGTGATGTCGGTTTTTAATGAAGCACTCATGCGTAAGTGGATACTACATATTGCCTGTTTTTTTGTAATTGCGGTGGGTTATTCGCAGGACTGTCCTAACTTGTTGGACCCCACTCCTGGCTCAACCAATATTCCTGTAACTACTTCGATTAGTTGGAGTGAGGTCACGGGAGTACCAGGGTACATTATCTCCTTGGGGACTACACCCGGAGGTACAGACATCCTCAATGAACAATCGGTAGGAAGTGCTACTACTTACAACCCTCCTTTGGGACTCCCGGAAAGTACTACGATCCACGTAACGGTAACCATGTTCTTTTTCGATCAGCCGGACATTGTTTGTGAGTTGGGTTCGTTTACCACAGAAAACGTAACCACTGTGCCGGATTGTACTCAATTAAATACGCCACTGAATGGTGATATAGACATAAATGCGGGCACCAATCTTTCCTGGAACTATGCAGCACGTGCCACAGGGTATCGTCTTACTATAGGTACGGCCCCCGGAACGGGGGATATTTTAAACAATTTTGATCTTGGGAATACGCTTTTTTATAACCCGCCTACCGACTTGCCTACCGGTGCCGAAATCTTTGTGAGAATTACTCCCTACAATGAGAACGGAAATGCCGTGGATTGTCCTGAGGAGAGTTTTACTACGGGAGACCTTGGAGATCCTCCAGGATGTACAACATTAGTTTCCCCCATGCCCGGAGAGATGGGAGTACAACTTTCACCTTTGATAGAGTGGTTACCGGTGGATGGAGCCACGGGATATATTTTATTCATAGGAACCACGCCCTTTATAAATGACATTGTAGACGGACTCATCTTCACAGCGACCTCTACCTTTGTGATCGAATTCGAATCCAACAGGACCTACTTCATTCGGATTATTCCGTTCAATGAGGCCGGGCAGGCTCAAGATTGCGAACAGTGGTCCTTTTCTACGGTTCCCGGTTGTGGGCCTTTTATCGACCCGGTGACGGGAGAGATAGTTACTTTAAATCCGGAAATTACCCTGCCCGATGTGATAGGAATTTGCGAAAATAATCTGCCTACCCGTATCAATGCTCCGGACCAGGTGGATGGATACCGATGGTATAAAATTCTGCCTTCAGGCGATGAGGTGCTTCTTTCTGAAGAACCTTTTGTGGATATTTCTGAAACAGGCCCCTATCGTTATGAGATCTATCTCTTGATCGATCAGGAAGGAGTGATCATAGAATGTTCCAGTACTAAAGAGTTTACAGTAGTGTCTTCCGCCACGGCGGTTGTTGAGAATGTCTTAAAGGAAGAGGATTCCGGAGTGTTCACCATAACGGTGATCGTTTCAGGTATTGGAGACTATGAGTTTTCATTGAACGATGTGGAGGGTCCTTATAGTGATCAGAATGTGTTCTTCGGTTTGACAGAGGGGACCTATACAGTCTATATAAGGGATAAGAATGGGTGTGGCGTTATTGAGACGAGGGTGATACTTCGATTACCTCCCACCGGCTTTCCTACCTTTTTTTCACCCAATAATGATGGAATCAAGGACTATTGGCAATACGTTCCACCCAGAACCAATGCCCTGCCCATCACCACTATTTTTATCTACGATCGATACGGAAAATTGCTTTCTACGTTTCGGTCATCAGACCTTGGATGGGACGGTACCTATAATGGAGAATTAATGCCTTCCTCGAGTTACTGGTATGAGGCCTTTACTTCAGACAATAGGGTATTTAGAGGGTTTTTCACTTTAGCCCGATCTGCAGGAAGGAACTAATCGAACACCCGCTCATAACAGTAAAATGGTAGATCACTTTGCTTTGGAAAAAATACCGGAGCTAATTTGGAATAGCCTCGAGCTTCATAAAAGCGTTCATTTCTCGGGTTTCCACTGAAGGTGTCCAGCCTAACGGAAGTTGCCCCGTTTTTGATGGCATAGTCTTCTGCAAAGTCCATCAATTTTTTGGCGTTGCCCTGGTGTTGAAAGGAAGGGTCTACTGCCAGACGGTGGATATAGTATTGGTGTCCGTCTTCTGTGAGCCAATCGATAGCTTCATATTCCACATCCTTCCTGGAAGAAATAGTGATACTACCAATTACCCTTTCCTTATTCAACAGTACAAAAAGCTCCTCTCTTTCCAAATCCTCCATAAAGGCATCCACATTGGGATAGTGTTCGTTCCACTGAAAGATATTTTCGGAGATCATCTTATGGGCACAGGCACGGGTAATTGCCATAATTTGTTCAATTTCTGAAAGTTTTGCTAATCGAATCATTTTTTAGGATTAATTTTGCAGCGATCCTTGGATGAAGGGATAAAATTAAAGATACTACTATTATGAAGAATATTTTGGTTCCGGTGGGTTCGAAGGAGAACGGATTGAACAATTTGCGATATGCTGTGAATTTTGCCGCAATGACCGGGGCAAAAGTATATGTGATCAATATTTACAAGGAGTTTTCCAAGGTGGCTGGTCTGACCAAGGTAAATCAGTTAATGATGGATGATAGTGAGGCCATTTTAGAGGATCTTTTGAGCGAAGTGGACACGGCGGGAGTGGAGGTAATTTCCAGGCCTATCAAAGGAGATCCCTTTGAGGCTATTAGTCGGGTTTCCAAGTTGTTGGAGATCGATCTGGTGATCTTATCTCCTCAGAGCGTTGAGATCAAAGATGAGGTTTATTTGGGAAGTGTTACCGGGAAGATTGTAAAGCAAACGGATATCCCCTTGTTGATCGTCCCCAGGAATTATTTATTCCGAAAGGCAGAAACCATACTATTGGCCTTTAAGAGAGGTTATTTTGAAAAAGAAAATGTGCTGGATCCTCTCAAGGATATAGCGGAGTTATTTAGTGCGAAAGTAAACCTGTTGCATGTTAAAACTCCGGATGTGGCGAATGACGATACCCCGTTGGACAAGGAGTTAGTTGCGCTCAAGTCTTCTTTGAAGGAAACCGAAAATGCGACTATCTTTCAGGGAGTTTTGGAGCATTTCCAGTCTCATAATCCGGATATGTTATGTGTGTTAAGACGTAAGAGAGGATTCTTCAAAAAATTATGGGAAAAGAACTCCGTATTGAAAAAAGAATTCCACACCAGTAAACCTTTGCTTATTTTAAGAGGGCAGGAGTAATTTTTTTATTATTTTCGCTCTTCGAAACGGGGATGTAGCTCAGCTGGCTAGAGCGCTTGACTGGCAGTCAAGAGGTCGTGGGTTCGAGTCCCATCTTCTCCACATCAAGCAGAAAATCCGCACTGAAAGTGCGGATTTTTTTATTCCAAGAACTGAAAGCTTGCTTTTAGGTTCGCAGGAATAAAAAAGGTCACGGCCTTAGGCGTGAGGATTTTCTATTTGCAGTAGTGTCGCCACCTCACCGCCTGGCCCCTCACTAAAAAAGGTTCCCCAAACCTTTTTTGGCCGTTCGGTCCTGGGACCAGCGGAGCTAATCCCATCTGGATTTTCTATTTGCAGTAGTGTCGCCACCTCACCGCCTGGCCCCTCACTAAAAAAGGACTGAATTTTTATCGTTATACTATTTCCTACCCATCTCGCTTAATTATACTTCAAATTACCTTGCTCATTTGGTTCTTTGTCTATATTTGCAGGGCTCCCCTAGAATTTGACCGTTTCGATCTATGATTAAATATCCCCTGCTATTTCTTTGGGTTTTCTGCCTGAGTCAAACTCTGTTTTATGCACAAGAATATGATGAGTTCAGCTTGTCCAAACAGTCATATGACTCACTAACAAACCTTTTTTATAAACACTGGAGAGATACCATACCTGCTTTACAGATCTCCCAAGTATACATGAAAAAAGCAGACCTTAAGAATGACAGCCTTAGAATGGCAGAAGCCTATGAGTTTAGGGCACAAGTTTCTTCTTATCCCGAATCTCTTGTGTATCTGGATTCAGCCATAACAGTGACCCGGAATAGTAGACATTCATATTATCCAAGTTCTCCCTACATATGGAAATCGTATTACCAATATCAATACAATGACTATGAAGGGAGTTTGGAAAATGCGATTATAGGATATCAATTCGCCAAGAAAAAGGGGAATGTGGACCAACAAATCTCGGCCAATTTGTATATGGCTAATGTTAACAGTTTATGGGGAAATTATAGAGAGTCACTTAATTTGAGGCTTCAGTGTCTAGCTCTTATTGAGGAATATGCCCATAGTACTAACCCGATAAAATTTCATTATATCCCTACCGTAAGTGGCATTGGGTCCTCTTATGTTAGGTTACGAATACCAGATTCTGCCTTATACTATTTTGAAAAGGCCATCGAAAGAGCCAAGGAGACCCATAACGATTTTTTCTATTACTCACTAGTGGAACGATCGGGAGATGCCTTGTATTTTAAAGGTGATTATCAAGCTGCCCTGGATAGTTTGAATAAGGGATATCATGGAAGAAAGCATCATGGAGATTATTCCACCTATCCTTATTATATTGGTAGTATCTACTTAAAACAAGGGAAACAAGAGAAGGGAATCAGGGTCTTTAGAGAGATCGATTCTACCTACAAAGCAAATGAGGTTGTTTATCCAGAACTAGCAATAGTTTACAGGACCTTGAAAGACCATTACAAAGAAGAAGGGAATCCCGTTTTACAATTGCGGTATTTGGAAGATCTTTTGACCGTGGATAGCCTCATCCGGAAGAAAGAAAAGTACGTAAAGGAGAAGACCATCAGGGACTATAGGATACCTCTTTTGTTGGAAGAACGGGAAGATCTCATAGAACAGCTCGAGTCTAAGAATAAGAAGGTCAAACTTCGGTCCAAGTGGGTATTGGGTGCCTTGGCGATGAGTCTAATGATCTTAGGATATTATATAAGGCAGCGATGGATTTATAAGAAGCGCTTCGAAGCGCTGTTGATTCGTTTGCAAGAGCAGAAACAGGAGTTGGGTCATGTACATAGAGAAAGGAAAAATGGTACTATTTCGGAGGAGTTATGGATTCGAATATCCGAAAGTTTAAAACGTTTTGAACAAGAGAAAGGGTATTTGTCCGGAAAGATCACCTTGCAAAGTCTGGCCAAAAGACTTAAGACCAACGCCAATTACCTCTCAAAGGTGATCAATACCGAAAAGCAGATGAATTTCAATTCATACATCAACGATCTAAGAGTGAGTGCAAGTGCTAAACGTCTCAAAGAGGATGAGACGTTCAGAAAGTACTCCATAAGGGCCATTGCTGAAGAAAGTGGTTTTGGCAGTGCGGAGTATTTCTCCAAAGCGTTTTATAAGAAATATGGTATTTATCCTTCTTACTTTATCAAACGTCTTGACAATGTCTAATATATTTAACATATGTTTCTTAGAGCTTTTTTATTTGTGGGGATATTTAGGTTGTCAATTGCTCTGACTTATGGACAGCATTATTCAGAATCCTATCTCAGGGTTCAAAGCTATGATTCACTTATTAGCTTGTTCGATAAGAATAAAAAAGACACAGTGGCTGCAACGCGAATAGCTCGTACATACTTAAAAAAGGCTGAAAGAGATCTCGATAGCACGAAAATGGCACGAGCCTATGAACGTATGTCTAATGTCTCTGAATATGAACAGGCTCTTGTATATTTAGATTCGGCTATCTATTTATCTAGAAATAGTATCCACAAGAATTATCCGGCAGCACCCTACGCTTTTAAGGCCTATTACTACTATTACTACGATCAATACGAAGAAGGTTTAAATAGCGCCATCAAGGCATTTGAAAGTGCCCGGGCAAAAGAGAATGTTTTGTATCAGGTAATTGGGCTTGACTTAATTTCTGCCATAAATAACTTGTGGGGAAATCATCGTGAAGCTTTAGATGCCGAGTTCGTTAAAATAGAATTATGGGAGAACCATCCGGATATTCGCAAGTCTCGAGAAAGATCATACATGCATACTTTAAGTGGTATTGGGACATCATATGTAAGATTAAAGAAACCAGACTCGGCCTTGTTTTTCTTTAAAAAGGCTATTGAAGTTGCGTTGGATCGAAATGAATATGAATTTTACTTCAATTTGGTGGAGCGATCGGGTTGTGCCATGTATTTTAAAGGCGATTATGAAGCGGCTTTGGATAGTTTGAATAAAGGGTACCATGGTAAAAGGGACCACGGGGATTATTCCACCTACCCTTATTATATAGGAAGTATCTACTTAAAACAAGGGAGACAGGAGCAAGGAATTAAGATGTTCAGTGAGATCGATTCTACTTATAAAAAGGATAACGTTGTATATCCGGAGTTGGCCATGGTCTATAAAACTTTGAAAGACCATTACCAGAAAGAAGGGAAGCTGGAGCTTCAATTACAGTATTTAACAGACCTTCTGGTAGTGGATAGTCTTATCAGAGAAAAGGAAAAGTATGTTAAGGAGAAAACGAACAAAGAATATGTGATCCCTCTCCTATTGGAAGAGAAAGAACAACTAATTGCGGTATTGGAGTCGAAAAATATGGATGGAACCAAGCGCATCAAATGGATTCTGAGTGTACTTATTTTTAGTTTCTTCGGCCTGGGGTATTTCGTTACGCAAAGAAGGATCTACAAAAAGCGTTTTGAGCGCTTGTTACTGGATTTGGAAGAAACCAAACAGGAACCCATCACTGGAGTTGACAAAAGAGATCGGTCGATCTCCGAAGATGTTTGGGCCAAGATATCAGAGAATTTAAGGCAATTTGAAGAAGATCGGGGATATTTGTCCAGAAAGATCACCTTGCAAACTCTAGCCAAGAGGCTTAAGACCAACGCCAATTATCTTTCTAAAGTGATCAATACCGAAAAACAGATGAATTTCAACGCCTACGTCAACGATCTAAGAGTAAGTGCAAGCGCCAAACGTCTCAAAGAGGATGAGACCTTCAGAAAGTATTCGGTAAAGGCCATCGCCGAAGAAAGTGGTTTTGGATCGAGCGAGTATTTCTCAAAGGCCTTTTATAAGAAGTTTGGGATCTATCCGTCTTATTATATCAAACAATTGGAAAAATCCACTACGGATTTAATCTAGTGCCCTCACTCTTTGTAGAGAAACAAAACTTTCTATGATCACATTACATTCCAGGTAGTCCTTCCCTTTCCGGAAGTCTCGTTTTTTCTCGAACTTCAAATGAGTAATTTTTCCGAAATTATATGCTTGTTCAAGTTGATAGATAATCTGTTCGCAAGCGAGAAAAGACCCTCTGAGGGTAAACCGATACGAAGTAGTGGTTACTTCATTTTCAACAGATCGATGTGGCTCCGTAAACTGCGTGATTTGGAAGGTGCCCTCCCGTGCTTCACGGTTTAAAAATTCCAGTAAATTATTTTGGATGGATAGGTGCTTTAGATTGTTCTTCTGAAGTACAGAATCTATAAATTTCTCGCGCTGGTCAAGCTGTAGGGCGATGTGGGCCAAATCTTCCGAACTAACAAGATGCTGCTCGAGTTTGGAGATCTCATTTTTCAGGAAGATCGTTTTGGAGAGGACGAATCTGTAGGACAATAACAGTACAATGATAAACCCTACAATCAGTACTATATTCTTATTTCTTGGAGTCTTCATTGAGCTTTAGATTAATGTGAAAGAGATCTCGAGTTGTTTGAGCCATTCCATAGTCTAAGATGGTCACCTCCAAAATCCAATCCTCTGCTTCCAACGTCTCTATCCATTGAGAAAAGGCTTCCTTGCTTCCGCTTTCCCCGGATAAAACGATGGTCCCTTTTCGATATTGAATGGCCTTATCCGGCCGGGGGTTTCTTTCCAGGGGCTGATAATGAATTTCGGAGAATACAACGGAAGGGGGTTTTCCGGATACTAGCCTATTGATAAAAAATGAACTTTTGGAGTGATCGCTATTCAGAATATTCTTTACAATACTCTCTTTTAATTCTAGGGTCTCGGTCTTTGTTTTTATGGTACGCTGCTGAGTAGAAATCAAAGAGGCTTCAGCGTCCAATTGTTGATATTTTTTTCTGAATTGATTGAAAAAAAATAAGTTGCCCATGACGATGACCAGTAGCAGGGTAACGGCCAGTTTTAGTCCATTCCGGAAGAAAGCTTTTTCCAGAAAGAGCTTTTTTAAATCGACAGAAGTCGCTGTGGTATTGCCCAATAGTTCCTTACTGTTGGTTAAGGGCCCTGTAAGCCCGGATAGAGCCAGAATATGGTGGGAATGAATCTCAACGCCCTGAATATGGCAGAATAAATGCTCATTTTCCTGGTTGAGGGAAAACGATCCAATTTCTTGATTCTCCAGGGTAATGGAGAATCGTTGTGTAGGCAATTCGTCGTAACTCAAGCTTGGTAAGAGGGCCTTCAAAGAGGTAAAGCCTAGATGAAACCCCAGTACATGGAAATGGTTGACTTCGGCTTTGCGGATAATGGACTCCACCTCCTCTTTACGGCATACAGCGACAAATGTCTTTTCGGAGAATTTCACCACTTCGAAGAAGAATTCTGATGAAGATAGACCAGGAAAGGCATGGGCGAGTGCATTTTTCTGGTCAAAGCTTGAAGCGACTTCCTTTACTAATACCTTATCGGTGTTGATGATCAAAAAAGCGTGACGGTTTTTGCCGACCTTTTGAGACAGGGCAGCCAACGAATCTTCCTTATAAAAGTCGAATTTTTCAAATTCCTGTTTCCTTTTTTCAGCGGTAATTGCAAAGAATTGATCACTTGCATCGAAAGTGTTCACTTCTATCCCGCAAAAGGAGGAGCCATAGGATATGTAAGACAGCAATCTATTTAACATTACTCTATGATGGTAGGTTTAATAAGAATGGTTAAGTTTCGCTTGGAAGCCTCTCGCCTGCGCTTACTGAATAGCCATTTGATCACCGGAATTCTTGCCAAAAAAGGAACTCCTGAGCCAGAATTGTCCTTTCGTATGGATTCTATTCCTCCCAGAACCACGATATCTTCATCTTCCATTCGAACTATAGAGGAGAACTCCCTACTGGTAATACCGGGTGGGGCGTCTTCTGCCACACGTTCTCCGTTGAAAGCCGATTGAAGCACCTGCACATCTAAGGTGATCTGTCCGTTACCCGAAACAAAGGGTAAAATTTCAAGGGAGAGCTCTGCATCGATGGGAACATAGTTTCTAATTTCCGAGGTTTGGGGGATTTGCGATCCGAAAAAATTCTGACTGGTCACTGCGTAATATGTTGTTTCCCCGCTGGACAAAAAAGCCTTGTGTCCGTTGATGGTAGCCAACTTGGGAGTAGACTTTACTTTTAGAGTTCCGGCAGCTTCCATGGCCTTAATGTCTAGGTAAAAATTAGGGACTACCCGGCCAATGTTGAGGGCTCCGAAACCGTCGAAATTTCCGATTATTTTATTGACATCCGTTGCCCCTATGGTCACATTTCCATTGGGGAAGAATTCACCGCGGGTCTGAACTGGCCTGTCTCCAATTCCGAAAGAAACCCCCGTTTCGGTAATGGCACTTCGGTTTACCTCCAGGATCATCACTTCGATTAAAATGACAGGCACGGGTTTATCTATAAAAGTGATAAACTCTTTAAAGCGTTCTACTTTAACCCCCGGGCCGCTGATAACGAAACTGTTAAGCTCTGGGTCTATTTTAATATCTAAGCCCGCTTTAATATCCTCCGGAATGATATCTTCAATGGATGATACATTGCCAGAGGTATTAGAATTTCCGGAATTATTGGTTCTTCCCGAATTTTGATTTTGATTGAAATTGCCGCCACTATTGTAGAAATTGGTAGTTCCGGAAGTGAAGTTATTTCTTCCGGCCCTACGTTGCCCACCTCCGGAGGGATCGTCCAAAAGCTGAATAGACCTGTGCATCATAGTGACTAGCTCTACCTGCTTGAGGGATAATTGGTCTTCCGTTCCAAAGTAATACACATTGCCCTCTTTTTTATAGGTGAAATTGGAACCAGAGGATGCGGGGTTATTGGAATTTCCGTTTGAGGTGGCACTGGAACTACTCTGAAATAATTTATTCAGAAGGATATCGAAATGAATGTCTTTGGCATCTACATTGGCCACTCCGGCCTTGTCCAGTGGAGAGGCCGTGAAAATATCTAATTTAAGGTCTTCGCCCAGTGTATAGACCACATCGGCTATGGGCGTATTTTGCAGATGGACCGTAACCTTTTTTGCAAGGGTGTCCAATATCGTATAATTAAAGTTGTTCTTTCTCCTTCGAATGGTACGACTGGCAGTGGGAGTTCCCGAAGAGGAGGTAGTGTTTTGTACCAACGCCGACTCGAACGTATAGAAACCGTCCTGGGTCTTGTCCATTAGGAGGTTGTTGGATTCTGCCATTTTGTTCAGAGCAACATCCAAGGGAACGTTATTGATATAAATAGTAAGAGGAGTCCCTTCCAGATCTGGGGTATATAACAGGTTTTTCCCGGTCTCATCCATGATCTTTCTAACTACTTTGTCCAGAGGGTCCCCTTTCAAGTCGAGGCTCAAACTTTGGTTGGACAATGAATAGGCCATAGTGATCGGTTTTTCCTTAGGCTCCTGTCTGGGAGGAATGTACTTTTTGATAGAAAGAATATTTCCTGTAAAATCGATATCAAGGTCGTATTCTTTGACTAAAAAAATAAGGATGTCGCTAACAGAGACATCCGAGAAATTATTGACAATATTTGTGCTGTTAAGTTCAGGAGAAACATTGATGTTCAAATTATGAACTTTGGCTATGGCCAGAAGAAAGTTAGAAAGTGTGGTTTGTGTAATATTGATATTAATAGTTTCGTCCAGTCCGGGCGTTTCAATTTTTAGAATGTCCAGTTGATTTTGAAGTGTATGTACCCTGGAATTGAGGTCCTGGGAGAAAACCTTCCCATGGCATAGAAATAGGAGTAGAAGAACGTATATTGTTTTTTTCATGTGTTAGTTAGTTTGTCAATAGCGAATAAACTTCGTCTACTGTGGTTTCGCCCTTGATAATCATATCTATGGCGTTGCTTTGAAGCGTCCCCAGGTCATTTTCGATCAAATAATCATCTATCTGCAAGGCATTGCGCTTGATGGCCTGCTCCAATTCGGCCCGAACAGGGATGATCTCATACAAGGCTTTTCGTCCGCTATATCCGGTAAAATGACATTGGTTACAGCCCACGGATACATAGTGTTGTGGGATCATTTTTTTTTCTGAAAAGCTCTCCGGAAATAGGTTTTCGGTAACAGGCTCCATTCGTTTACAATGATCACATAGCTTTCGAACCAACCGTTGGGCTACACTTAATTTTAGGGTGCTGGCTACCAGAAAAGGAGGTACTCCCATGTCGATAAGTCTGGAGACTGTAGCCCAAGCGGAATTGGTGTGAATGGTAGACAATACCAGATGCCCGGTTAAAGCCGCCCGAATAGCCATGTCTGCTGTGTCTCTATCCCGGATTTCTCCTACCATGATCACATTGGGATCCTGCCGAAGGAACGTTCGGAGGGTTCTTGGAAAGTCCAAGCCGATATCCTCCTTGAGTTGTACTTGATTTACCCCATCTAAAGTATACTCTATGGGGTCTTCAACGGTAAGGATATTTTTCTCCTCGCTGTTCAATAGCTTGAGCGTTCCATACAATGTGGTGGTTTTACCCGAACCAGTGGGTCCCGATATGAGAATAATACCGGTAGTCATCTTGATGCCCTCCAGGTACAATTTCAATTCACGCTCTTTGAATCCGAGGTTTTTTAATTCCACTCCCGTCGCGTCTTGCTTGAGAATCCTAAGAACGATCTTTTCGCCATGCAATGAAGGCATGGTTGAGACCCGGATATCGAAATCATCGTCCACTCCTTTTACCGTTATCCTTCCATCTTGTGGAAGCCTTTTCTGGGATACGTCCAGTTCTGCCCTGTGTTTAATGATATTAATGATCTTTGGATACTGGTTCAGGGAGATTTGATAGTGTTCTTTGAGTTTGCCATCCAGGCGAAACCGAACACGGCAGAGAGTTTCATAAGGTTCCAGATGAATGTCACTGCTATTGAAGTCTTTGGCGGTCTGTAGTAATTCTTCCAGGAAGGTAGCTTCCGAAATTCCACCCAGAGCGGTGGTGGTTTGACGATAGTTATATATAAGGTAAGCCTGAATGTTTTCTGAAGAGTCATGTTGGAGTTCGGGAGTGAAGTTGAAAACAATGGATAATTCAGAATGCAAGAGTTCCGGATGTTCGGCATCGGTTTTAAAAACCACCACATCTCCCTTTTTTTCCATTGGGACGATCCGGTAGTGAAAAGCCTGATTGGAGCTAATGAGTTGTTTTAGAGATGTGGGTATTTCAAATGATTGCATTTACAGAAAATATAATGGGTCATAAAATCCCGTCCAGTGGATGAGATAGATGGTTGTTAAAAACAAGGACATACATCCGGCCAGGGGAATGGTGGCGAGGACTGACCGATTCAAAAATGTAAGGACATAATGAAAGACAAGGGTGAATAGGATGGAGAAAACAAATAGGTTGATAAAGGTTAGTGTGGGAAAGGAGATCGCAAATCCCATAAAGAACAACACATCTCCCAGGCCCATGGCCTCTTTGAATAGATTCTTTTTCAGAATATATCGTGCTACTATGAAATTGATCAACAATATCACGATTACCAACCCTAGATTGATGACAATGGAGAGCCAAAAAAAAGCCGGAGTCACCTTCGGATAGAATAGTACCGCTCCCAGTACGCCAAATAATGGAAACAGAAAAGCCCAGACCTGTCTCTCTTTAAGGTCCTGTACACCGATAATTCCCAGTGTCCCCATGAGTACTATTTTAATAAGGGTCCAGATCAATCTTTGGTAATTTCTTTAGGAACACCATTTTCATCGATCTCCCAAATGTTAACGATCCCGTCTCCGTCGAAATCCACTACGGCTTCTGCTCTCGCCTTGAAGGAGGTAGTCGAGGCCTGGATGATTTCGTATCGATAATTGGCAAAACCCTCTTCTTTGACGGTTTTGGGGGCTTCAAAATCAATTTCATAGAAATCCATAGAGTATTTGGACCGCACATAGCGGAATTGTGTTTGAAGGTTGTGAATATGCTTCAGTTGTAATTGGGCTTCCGTGGCCTTGGCTTTGGTTGTAGCCGGTGAAAAAATGGGAATGGCAATGGAGACAGCTATTCCGATAATGGCGAGTGCAAAAAGTACTTCGGCCATGGTGTAGGCCGGAACTTTTTTTAGTGGTTTTCTCCTATAAATGTTCATACTTAAAAGTAAGATTTTAAGCCTTCGAAAATCCAAATTTTGGGGTTTCAGCATTTTTTTGTTCTAAGCGATTGAAGGACAATTTTTTACTCCAAAATTTACAAGTCGCAATTCATGAATTGCGATTTCAACCGCTTTTTTTTTGCCTTTATTTCCAAACAAATGGTCTAGTTTAGTTCAAGATTTTCAACGACTTGCGAGGATTTCTGAAATCAGATTTTCAGATTGAAGGCGCAGGTGAACTATATAAATACATCCATGAATAAACTAGCATTACCCGTTTCAATTTTAGCCTTAGCAGCTACCGTTTTTTCTTTTTTTTACTTCCAATCCTCTTCAGAACTCGTATACGTAGACGTCAACAAATTGGTGGACGGATATGCGCGTACCAAAGTGGAAAAATCCAAGTTCGAAACTAAGGCGCAACAACTGCAAGCCAATGTGGATAGTTTGATAGGGAATTGGCAGGAAGAACTAAAGACCTACGAAAAAGAACGGGCATCCATGACTAAAAAAGAGCTGGAGTTGAAGCAGGAATTGCTGAGCAACAAACAGCAGCAAATTGGCCAATACCAACAGGCTATCCAAAAGCAAATCCAGGAGGAAGACCAAAAGGCTACCCAAACGGTAGTGAATGACATCAACGACTTTGTAAAGGAGTATGGGAAAAAGCACAATTACAAAGTGATTTTTGGTGCTAGCGGTGGGGGCAATATCATGTATGCAGACGATGTCTCCGATCTCACCGATGAGGTCTTGGAGGGTCTCAACAAAGAATTCAACGCCAAATAGATTGAATATGAGGGGAGCCTATTTGATTTTATTTGTACTAGCCATTTTCGCTACAGGTTGTCAGCAAAAGAGCTTTGATACCAAAGAAGAACTACTATCCTATATCAGCGATCCTGAGAACGGATATCTGCAAAAGAAGCAAGTGAATGGGGTGGAGATTTCTTTGATGTATCGGCCTGTTGATCTTACGGTCATTCAAGAATTAGAGGGCGTTTCTACAAAGGCTAGTATAGATTCATTACGTGCATTCTATCAAGAGAATGTCTACTTCAATTTAAGTCTGTCTAAAAATGGTAGGGAGCTTTTAAGTGCTGTTCCCAGCAATAGACACGAGTTTGGCGCTATGGTGAATCAATTGTCCTTCGGAATGGACCAAAAAATACACCTCTACAATAAAAATAAAGATACTATAAACATGAAAGACTATGTATATCCTAGGATGTATGGAATGACCCATGCTACATCCATGTTACTTGTGTTTCCCAGGGACGAAGTAGTCAAAGACAATGGAGAACTAACCTTGTCTATAGAGGATATCGGAGTGAAAACCGGAGAAGTGAAATTCAAGATGAGCGTGCGCAAAATAAAAGATGAGCCCATGTTGCAATTTGATATATGATTTCCTCTTTTTCAATAAACAGAATAAAAACTACTAAATACTAGTGAAGTATGAAAATTAAGCCAAAACACCGAGTCATAGCTGTTTTTCTAATTTTGAATTTCCTTCAAACCTTTGTTCCCTACAATTATTTGTTGGCAAATAATAATGGACCCAACGCTCCTGAGGCGGCAAGTTTCGAACCGGTGGATGCCACGGACATGGTGAATTTGGCCACTGGGGACTTCACATATGTCTTACCCTTGTTAAATGTTCCCAGTCCGGAAGGGGGTTACCCATTGGCATTGGCATATCATTCTGGTATAGCCATGGATCAGGAGGCATCCTGGACCGGACTGGGCTGGAACTTAAATCCCGGAGCTATTAATAGAAACATTAACGGTTATCCGGACGATTACAATAGTGCTCTCTTAACAGAATTCTTCTATGATGAAGGAGGAACGCAAAGTATGTATTCGCTATCTGTTGGGTATTCGAACGGAGTCTCGGTAGGTGTGGGTTTATCCTGGGGAAGTCACCGAAGTTTGGGAGGATCTGTAAGTGTTGGAATTGGTTTAGGAGGAGGTATTGGTATTGAAGGGGAAATTGGAACAGACGGGGCCTCCGTTGGAATTTCTGCCGGTATTGGAGGACAGAGTGGTCAATTATCTCTTGGAGCCAGTATTTCAACCAATGGGAACGTTAGCGGATCCATTGGGTTTAACAGCAATGGTGAAGGATTCTCCATTGGTTTCAGTAATCAGGGAAGTTATTCGTTTGGAATTACCGATAGAATAGGTAATAAACTAACAGGATCCCTGGGAGTAAGTTTTTCCTCATCGGGAGTTGGTATTTCGGGATCGATTAGAAATACGGTTACTGGGGGCGGAGTTGGCTTGAGTACCTCATTTAACAACTCGGTAAGTATGGGAGACTATACGGTGAAAAGTAGTGGATTTAATATTCCGCTATATGTACCAACACCTATAGGCGTATTTAGTTTATCCTTTGGGAAACAACGTATTCGATATTATTTAGGACAAGTCGACAAGAACCATATAGAAGGACCACTCTATTTTTATGATGGCGTAAGCAATGGTCAACTCTGGGAAGTAGAGTGTATTAGCGATGATCCCGTTGATGGTCCGGAAATTTGCGGTTATCTCGTTACCAATGATTACAACGAGGCATTGGATTTTAAAGCGGCAACTGAGGATCCTCCTGGCGACCCCTATGGTTGTTACTGCACCTTACGCCAAATCCAGGGCCCGGAGTCATTTATGGACATCCATGAAATTTCACCCTTGATGGCCAAGACGACCGATGCAGCTACGAATAACTTGACCTTCCCTAATTTCGATAAGTTCAATGTTCAAGCACAAGGAATTTCTGGAAATATTTCTCCACGCATTTTTGAAAATGGAGCCCTGTTTGGATTGGATGGAAAAGAAAATGATCAAGGGTATACGTTGGGCTACGAAATTGATGGCTTAGGAGCTATTCCGGATTTCGCCAAGTTCGACGACCGTCCCAATTTCTATTTCGACAACGAGATTAGTTCCTATTTGGATGCCGATGTGAGTTCAGCGAATTTCTTCAGTTCAGGAAATTTCAATGACATAGAAGACTATTATTCGAATGGGGTTCAGCTGGCTGGAGAAGATCGAAGAACAACATCAAATTATATTGAGTACTATACCAATGGAGATATTCTCGATAATTACACTACGATCAAAAGCGAAGGATATCTTAACGCGGACGTTACCACGAGCACTTTTGATAGAAGCACTAAACCAAGAAACGGAATTGGTGCTTTTAAGATAACCGCTGCCGATGGTAAAACGTTCCATTATTCCTTACCTGTGTATAACGAGGAAATAATTACCAGAACGTTCGGAATTATCAAAGAAGGTAATGATGAAATACCCAAAGAGGAAGATGAATCTTACTTTGAAAAACGACAGCTTGAACCCTACGCCACCCATTGGTTGTTAACCGCAGTCACAGGACCGGATTATATTGATGAGAATAACGATGGTATTGCCAATCAAGGGGATTATGGATATTGGACAAGTTTCTCCTATGGAAAGTGGAGTGAAGCATTTGTTTGGAAAAACCCATACGACAAAGATTATATAGAAAGTGAGAGCGATGAAAATTCAGGAACGAAAACCTGGATTCGCGGTAGAAAAGAGCTGTTCTACTTAAACACAGTTTCTACGAGGACACATACAGCAGTATTTGTAAAAGAGGAAAGCCCTCATGAGGAATCAGAAGCATGGACGTACAGATCTGTGGTTCATGCCAATGTAAATCAAACCAATGCAGACTATGTAGCGAGATTTACCATTCCTGCTCAAAAACAATTGCGTCTGGCAGAGGTTTTACTTTTGAAGAATGAAGACGCCACGGCCGTAACTACACATGGTCCGGGAGAGAGTGGCACATATTCAACCGTAAACGTTAAGTATAACAATTCGGTTAAAGAGAATGTAAGTGCCAGATATAATTACAGATCTAATACCATCAATAAGGTGGATATGGATTCTGAGCTGTACGATAAGGCCTTGAAGGTGATCGATATGCTTTATGAACCTCTGGTTTATCAGAATAATAAGTCGGGACTTAGCAAAGTCGTATTTAAAGGAAAAGGAGGGGTGCAAACGGTTCCTTCCTATAAATTCAAATACAATGACCTCTCATATATCTGGGATATCAATAAGAAAGACGAATGGGGTTATTTTACCCATGATAATTCATTATGGTCGCTTAATGAAATTCAAACACCTCAGGGGGGAAAGATCAAGATAGATTATGATCAGCACGAACACTATTCGGCGGTCGACCACAACTTCTATTTCACCAATTATACCAAAGGAATTTACACTTCTACCTATCCTACCTACTCCCATATCAATGATGTTTCCAACAAGAAGTTGGAGATACAGTCCAATGCAAATTTGGTATTGAATGTTGGAGATAAGGTATGGGTAAATTATGAGGGGAAGTATCCTCCGTTAAATGGACAAGGTGTTTTGTCCGGTTATAATGGTTGGGCCACGGTGACAACAGCGCTGGGAATCAATCGTTACGAAGTAACTTTTGACAATGATATGACGCTGGAGTATGGAGGGTCTGCAACGAACATACCTTTGATAGAATCATATCTGAATGGTCCTAATTCTCACTACTTTGAAAAGTTCTATCGGGGAACCGAAGTCAGGTTCAATACGGCAAATAAGGTACTAAAAGGAGGTGGTGTGCGTGTAACGCAAATTGCCACCGAGGATGGATCCACCAGTTATAAAACAGAATACAAATACGGTGAAAACGAAGATGGAATTGGGTACGTGAGCTATATTCCATTTGCACATGAACTCGAGGAAGAAGTACCGTATAGTGCAGAGTTGCCTTCGCCAAAGGTGATGTACGAATATGTCACCACCAAATCTGTTGGAGACGATGACGTAGTCCATGGAAAGACGGTTTATAAGTTTAATGTCTTAAAGGATCGAACCGGGACGGCTGAATTTGGAAATTTCTATGAAATCGATACCGATTTTACCACAACCTTTACCAATTCTACAGCGAACAAAGAGGTTAATATTTCCAATTTTACCGTAAAGGATAATTTGGCTTCTATTGGTCAATTGTTGGAAGTAAAAACCTATAATTCCGAGAATCAACCCGTTCAAATCACCAAGAACGAATACTTCAGCCCTGAGGAAACGCCGAGTCTTGTGGGTATGACCAAAGAGTCCTATCAAACTTATAAGTCGGTTGATTATTCAGATGCTACCAAAACCGATAAATGGATTGTCAATTCTTCAACTAGAATTAAATATCCCAATCTTTTGAAATCGACTACTAGTATTTCCAATGGAGTAGCGCAGGAATCTGAATTCACACAGTTTAACCCCGTCAATGGAATGTCCGATGAGATCATAACTAAGGACAGTAAAGGAGTTCTTTACAAAACGGTGAACGTTCCGGCTTATCAAAAATATCCAGACATGGGGAGCAAAGTTGCTAACGTACACAATAGGAATATGCTTACCCAAAATGCGGCCAATTATTCCTTTGTAGACGATAACGGAACCTGGAGGCCTATTGGAGTAGGTATTACCACCTGGAGCAATAACTGGATCTATACCGATTACCGAGGAATAGATGAGCCTCAGGAGTCTAGCAATAACAAAAAGGTGTGGCGAAAAGACAGAACCTACATCTGGGATGGAGATATCGATGCCAACGGGCGACTGGTTGGATTTGATACTTCCAATGATGACGGATTTAATTGGGCTGTAGGCGCCAATCAACCCAACCCCTGGAAGAAAGTATCTACCATTACCAAATACAATCACTTTTCTGAGGTATTGGAGGTCAAGGATATCAACAATAATTATGCAACTACTCGAACTACTGATAAAGAGAGTAAGGTATTGTTAACCTCTAATGCCCGATATGGCGAGGCGATCTATACCAGTGCGGAGTATGATAACCTTCCTGGAGATAACTACCTGGATCATGATGTATTTGGGTTAAATTTCCAGACGGATGAGAAATCCCATACCGGTGAGTATTCTGTGAAAATTGGTCCGGGCGGAAACAGTGTTTCCACCACTTTTGGAACGGTCTTGAGAGCCAATCAATTTAGAGCTGGGGAATACAAAATCTCGGCCTGGATCCACAAGGATAATTATACGAAGGCCCGTATCAAGATGGGATGGACTGGTGCACTTGAAAATTTCAATGGGGAACGTACTACCGCCGGGAATTGGGTGTTGATGAACCATTATTTTGATATCAGCCAGGCGCAAACAAACAGTAACCAGATCATTCTGGTGACTTCGGAAGCCGGGGATATCTTTATCGATGACTTTAGAATACTTCCCGTGGCTTCTTCCATGACCTCTTATGTTTATAATGACAAAGACGAGCTTACCTTCATCTTAGGACCTAATAATTTGGCGACAAAGTATCAATATGACGCCTCAGGAAAACTCATTCGGGTGTATCAGGAAACCGCCAACACGGCTTCTATTACCGGAGGGTTCAAGAAGGCCGTGGAATACAAGTACAATTATCAAAGAGGCCTGGATGGATCTTCTGGAGGAGGTGGAGGTTGTCAGCCAGAGCCTGTTTACTTTGACGACTTCTCGAGCTGTGTTGGACTTGGGCCCTCTTCCGGGGTTTTGAGAGGACCCATTGGAACCACAGTGACCTATGCGGTACAAAACCAAACCGGAGGCGATGGTACGGCAACCTTATTGGTGAATGGGGTTCCGGGATCAGGATCTTTTACGATCACCGCGGCCAATCAAGACCCAGTCTTTGAAGTAGCCTATGTCCCGGGGCCTTCCAACGGTCAGGGGGCTGCCACAGTTACCATAACAGCAGTGGATAATGAGTGCTACGCTACTTTAGGACAATCATTGACGATAAGCGACAATTATGACCCTACTTTCACCGGTACTTGTTCAGGAGATCCGGACCCGATCACAGAGATTTCGGTGATACTCAATCAATTGAACATAGATCTGTGTTATGAGAATGGTCCGGACACCAACCTTACTCACTTAGTGCATGTTGAGAGCGCCTCAGATGAGTTTAGATATACCTGGGAATGGGCCTATATGGATGGAGGAATAGAGTTGGCGCCCCGAAACTTCATTGGTGAAATTGAAGATGAAGGTGGCAGTGCATCTATGTCTGAGTTGTTTATCATTGGGCCGGCCCAGGCCATTTGTGATCCTAGTACTAATTACGGAGTAAAGTTCATTTGTACGGTACGGGATATGGTGAATTATCCAACCATTCAGGACATAGAAGTTGAAAAAGTTCACACAAGTTTTAACTGTACTAACTGTATAGAGCAGTAGTTTCCAATTTGAAAATAAGCTATTATGAAATCATTCCTATTAAAATCTCTAGCATATCTAATCTTGTTCAATTTTGGAATTCTCCAGGGTCAGCAATTGACCTGGAAGGAGAACACAGCGTTTCAGGTGATTCCGGAAACTGGGGCCATTGAGAGTGATCTAAGTCAAAATGCCAATGCCTATATGTTGTCGCAAGATGAGCTATATTCGATAGATACAGGCTTTATTGAAATTACGAGTCTCATGCTCAACAATAGTAGCTTAAGCGTTCAATCTGAACTTAATACATTTTCAATGTATTTTACGTTCGAGAACAATTTTAGTCTGGCCAGCGTGCATCAAAATAGTTATTCCATAACCTTGGAACCCTATCTGGAATCCAGTGTAACCAAATATGCCGTTGTATTCCACGGCCCTGAGGGAGAGATCGATCGATTGAACGATATCACTCCCAATACCAGTGATATCTTTCGAATCGAGAAAACAGAGAATAATAAGCTGTTATTAACGTATAATACTACCGAGCATCTTATCACGGATAATTTTATGGAGAACGGGAAAGTGGCGCTGTATACCAGTTCGGATAACTTCTCATTTACGCTCAATAATTCCGGTTTTAAAGGGGTGGCTGCCAACTCGAATGTGGTTGCCGTAGATGTGAGCAGAAATTGGATTCGGGCAAAGACCTACGACAATTCGGGCACCTTAAAGGGAGCCTCGATCAATTATTTTGATCGCCTTGGGAAAGGGACTCAATCACAGACCAAAGACTATGAAACCAATAAAACCTGGGTTTCCGAGACTAGATACGATTATCAAGGGAGACCCGCGCTTCAAACCTTTAGCGCACCGTTGGAGGGAACACCGGAGCATTTTTCTTATAAGAGTAATTTTATCACACACGAGAATGATCATGGCCTTACCAAGGCCCAGCTCAATGCAGATCCGGAGAATCCTCCCTTATTGGATGGGACTCCGCTTCCCGGAACCCTGAACTGGTACTACGGAGAGTCCAATACCCTGGAATCCTATCAGGATGTGGCTGAGGACAGACCCTACACACGCACCATTTACGACGAATTAAACCCAGGTGGAGTTAGAGGAGCCTCGGGTGGAAAGGAGCTGGATGCCAATGCAAATGGGGCGGACGATGGTTTCCTCGATAGATATCCTCAGGGATTTTCTTATACCTTTCCCGCGGCTCAGGAATTGTATTATCTATTTGGACAGGATTATTTTGAGGGTCCCATATCGGGACTGGGGAAAGAAGTGGTCCTAAAAAGTTATAAAACTGTTTCCCAGGATGCTCACGGTAACGAGGTGGTTTCCTTTAGTGATGCCGAAGGAAAAGTGTTGGCTATAGGAAGGTCCGGCGGCAACACTTCCTATGAGGTAGTATATCTTATCGGGGAGCAAAAATATGTGGATATTCATTATCCACAAAACGCTTCCGGTGGCTATGAGCTTTTTGGAGGAGCCGGGTCAGGTTATCGAGTTTACGACTTGAGAACGGGCTTGGAGTTATCCAATCCAGGTAATATGGCTCCTGGAAATTTCTACCGGATCGAATGGGCTGGAGGAACGTTCAACGACCAGGCTAAAACGCACATTAAATCCGACGGACAAATTAAATGGGATCTTGTAGGAGGAGCCATAAAAGGAATTCGTTACAACGTGAATTACTATGATTTCTCCATCAATTATTACAACGAAGCCGGGAGTTTAACCGCTACTACCCAACCCTTGGGTTTTGACAGTGCTGCTTTTAATTTAGAAACAGGAACTCCCAACCATACTATGGCCACTACCTTTACTTATAACGGAGCCGGAGAGCTAACAAATACCTCATCACCAGATGAAGGAAGCTCCGAGTTCATCTACAGAAGTGATGGGCAGATCCGGTTTTCAAGAAATTCTCAGCAGGTGATCGATCAGGAATTTTCATATACCAATTATGACGATTTGGGACGGCCAGTAGAGAGCGGTGTGAGCACCAGTGGCTTACCCTTTTTTGAAACCCTGAGCACCACAATTCCCACCTTTGTGGTACAGAGTAGATTGTCCACGACCCCTGGCGAAGTGGTGAAAAGTGGCGTCAATACCTCTAATAATTCAGGTTTTATTTCTAATGAAGGTACTGGGACAGGAAACTTTAGGATATCCTTTCAGTTTTCAAAGGACGGTAGAGGTACCGTTGGTATTTCTGAAACAAACTTAGAACAGGATTTCAATGACCACACTTCTGTTGAGTACGGGATGTACTTTCGATGGAACCAGGTAAATGTAATGAACTACGGGGCAGGCCTTACTAAGTCGGCAACTATCTATGACGAGAATGATGTATTTCAAATTGAAAGAATTGGGCAGAATGTATATTTCAAAAAGAATGACCAGACCTTCTATACATTGAGTTTGGCGGCAACTACCCCTTCTTACTTGATAGATGGACAGCTATTTCAAACAGGCTCCGTCGTTTCCAACATTCAATTGGAAGAGCTAGATGCCAATTTTATTCCGGCACCCCCATCCATTGACGATTGGGTAGTGGACCCGGCTACCTGCGCAGAACAGGTTTTTACGGTCTATGACGTAAAAGATACCCAAGGGCTTCATGATGTGCTCTATCCTGGGAACCTGGGATTTGGAGTGGGAGAACTGCGCGTGCAACAACATCTTACTGGAAACGTCTCTAAAACTTATACAAAGAATCCTGAAACTACTACTACTTGGTATAGTTACGATGTATATGGGCGTGTAGAATGGATCGTACAACATGTGAATGGCCTGGGGGCAAAGACCCTCGATTATGAATATGACGAATCTACAGGAGAAGTGACCAAAGTATTGTATCAAAAAGGAGAGGCCACCGAGCGCTTTACCCATAAATACCAATACAATGATATAGGGCAACTAAAAATTGTGGAAACGTCTCGAGACAATATCAACTATATGGAACATGCACGGTACACCTATTATAAAAGTGGGGAGTTGAAGCGCATCATCTTGGCCCAAGGCCTGCAGGGGATCGATTATGTTTATACCCTGGACGGGCGATTGAAGTCCATCAACAATTCGGACCTCTCTGCGAATGATCCCGGAAATGATACCAACAACGCCTTCGGCTTGATCCTGGATTATTACGAAAAGGACTACTCTAGAAATAGTGTAGCCATCGGTTCTTCTCCCAGTGGTTACAATCGGTTTGACGGCAATATCAAAGGTACCCGATGGGCCACCCAAGGCTTGAATACCCCTGGCACTCAAAATGGATATTTATATCAATACAATGGGAACAAGTGGTTGAGTGCTGCTACCTTTGGGAGTGTGAATGGTAATATCTACACCAGTGGTGCCACGCCGGATTTTAGTGTTTCCGGGTTGACCTATGATCCCAACGGGAATATTCAGTCCTTAACCAGAACAAGAGAATATACCAGTGGCGGGAATGTCATGGATAATTTACAGTACAACTATTTACCCAACAGCAATCAATTGGGCCATGTGGATGATACCTCAGGGAATACGGCCGAGAATGGAGATATTAAGGATCAAAATTCCGGGAACTATGTATACAATAGCATTGGTCAGTTGATAGAAAATGTACAGGATCAGTTGGGGTATAGCTACTATACCAATGGTTTGGTAAAATCGGTGTATTCTACCATTACCAATGATCCCCAACGAGTGGAATTTTACTATAATGACCGGGGACACCGTGTGGAAAAGCGCTTCATCGATTCGAACAACGATCCCATTTCTACCTTTTACGTACGGGACATATCCGGGCAGGTATTGGCTATTCATACCCTGGACCCTGATGGCGGTGGAGATTCGGGTATGACCTCTGAATTAGAATTTCCAATTTACGGGGCTTCCCGCTTGGGCGTTGGAGACGATGCTGGCATCTATAAATATGAGCTTACCGACCATCTGGGGAATGTACGCGGGGTGATCATGAGGGATTTTAGTCCGCAGATCGTGTACGAGGAAGATTTTGCCTCTAACATCGTGAGCATGCCGCCCTGGCACGGATTTACCGGAACCAATGTGACCGCGACCAATGAGGAGTTAAGAGCCGATGTCCCCAGTGTACAGGCAAAGAATGGGATCTACCTATCCTTTAACACGGTGGCCCACCGAAGCTATAGTATTAGTTTTGACCTGGGATTAATAAGTGCCAATTCACTAAGTTATGGGGTGAGTACCAATACCGTCTTTCAAAACCCCAATGTGACTTCCCAAGGGGGCAGCATTACCTTTCAATATACTTCCTTGATGGGAGGCCCGGTCAACTTATACTTTGGCTTGAACAATGATGGCGCTATAAGCTGGACCAATATCTATACCATCGACAATGTGGTTATTACCGATATTTCCACCAACAATACCCCCATCATGCTGGCGTATAAGGATTATTATCCCTTTGGGATGCCCATGCCGGAGCGCAATCAGGAAGGGGAATATCGTTATGCCTTCCAAGGACAGGAAAAGGATGATGAGACAGGGATGGAGGCCTTTGAGTTACGACTCTGGGATGCAAGATTGGGAAGATGGTTGACGACAGATCCGGCAAAACAACATTTTTCTCCTTATCTTGGGATGGGGAATAACCCTATTTCACGAATTGATCCAGATGGTGGTATGGATTGTCCTGATCCGCCATGTTACGGAAGAATTATAAAAAACTTTTTTAAGAATCTGTTTACGTTCGGTGGATTTGCCGATTCTGAGCAAGAATTAATTGAAAACCAACAGACAAAACAATTTGTTTCGGATACAGCTGATGAACTTCGAGAAAATGGGCTGAGAAGAGTAAAAGAAAGTCTAGAAGTTTCCGCTAATGGACAAATTAGACTTTCAGTTGGTAATCAAATTGCAGGTGATATTGAAGGTGTTGGAGGGTTTGAAGCTGGTCATCATTCTGCTGTTTTATTTGATTTAGATGTGGACCTTTCATTTAATATAATTGATGGTTTTGAAAATAATTCTGAACTTTATTATTTAAATGATGACACTCAAAGGCTTGTTCACCGAGTCGGGTATGATGTGCTTGCAGGATTTTCGGTAGAAACCGTCGATAATTTAACACGCTATGATAATTCTTTAATTAATAGCACAACTACAATGAGTGAAAAAATGTTATTAATACAAGCAAGTCAAGACACGAATAATAATGTAAATTTATTTGGAATTGGAAGTGGAATCTCCATTGGAGCTTTTTTTGTAGCTGACATAAATGGGGGAATTTATTTAAGAAATAGAAGATGAACTTAGAAATTATAATTTACCTATTAATTTTAATAAGCATATTGTATTTATGTTTTTTTATCTATTTCAAATCTTTCTCTTGGTCGTACAGAACCGATAAAACATTAAAGAAAGCTATTAAGAAAGCTCAAAGGAAAGGTATAGTCTGCAACGGTCAAATTAGATTACCACCAAGCGAAAACTTGAAAAAACTTGGAATTGAAAGAAAAATCCGATCAACTGTTGAGAATATTTTTCATAGAACTTTTCACAGAGTTATAGTATGTGAAAATGACAAATCAGTACAATTGATTATGATAGAATATAATTTCATATTGGAAACAAAAATCAAAATAATTCATGACAAATTAAATTTTAACGATATGTTTGGGGTTAACACTGCAAATTAGTTGATGGAGTAATTTAAGAACATAAATTTTGTACATTGAATCTCTGACCAACATGAGTATCCCCGCGCTAGCGCCAGTTTGTAACTGGTGCTTGGAATATAAAGAATATAATTAATCAAATCTGGCATAACCTAACAAACAATACATGAAACCATACTACCTACTCACACTACTTTTCTTTCTTTCTTTGGCTGTCCAAGCCCAAATCGTCAATATCCCTGACCCTATCTTTAAGGATGCCTTGGTGAATAATCCCGTAGTGGATACCAATGATGATGGTGTAGGCGATACAGATGTGGATACCAATAACGATGGAGAGGTGCAGCTTTCGGAAGCCTTGGCAGTGACGGCTTTGTATGTCAATGATTTTGGCATCAACGATATGCAGGGCTCCGAGGCCTTCGATAATGTAGTGATCCTGGACTGTAGCGATAATAATTTGCAAATTGTAGATGTTACAGAGATGTCCAACCTCGAGGTTTTGGACTTTAGTTCCAATTTCTTTGCCTTTGTGGATGTCACCCAAAATCCTGGCTTAAGGGAATTGATTGGAAGGTCTAATGATATGACGCAACTCAACCTCACCCAAAATGTGAATCTGGAGTTATTGGATGTAGGGGGTAATGAATTTGCAAGTCTCAATGTAACCCAAAATCCAAATTTGGTCTATTTAGATTGTGCGGTCAATGAACTAACCAATTTGGACGTATCTCAAAACCCCAATCTTGAATCACTGGAAGTAAGTGTCAATCCATTGACAAGCTTGGATGTTTCTGCGAATCCGGCACTGGATTTCCTGGAAGCCAACAATTGTAATCTTACCACCATTGATGTCACTCAAAATCCAGCACTCAATACTTTGTTTATGGGCTTCAATGATTTAACCGGGACTATCGATTTTTCTCAGAATATTGATCTGGAAACCGTGGTTTTGTTTGAAAACCTACTCACCCATTTGGACTTCTCGTTGAACCCAAATTTGGAAGTAGCTTTTTTGAGAGACAACGAACTTACCTCACTCAATATTAAAAACGGAAATAGCGGAATCATCACCTTTATTTCAACCCTCAACAATCCGGATCTGCAATGTATTTTGGTGGACGATGAAGACTATGCCAATAGCCAGATGTGTATTGATCCCATAGGGGAAGGTTGGTGTAAGGACGCAACCACCACGTATAGTGAGGACTGCATTCTGGGGGTGGATGATAATGCATTGGTAGCATTCTCTTTGTCTCCAAACCCTGCGAAACAACAGATTCGTATACAAAGTTCTGAGGCCATCGATGAGATCGAGGTTTACACCACTGCAGGAGCGTTGGTAATCGAAGAATCTAACCGTCGGGAAGTTGATGTTTCTAGTTTACCTTCCGGTATCTATCTGGCTCGAATTTTCACCACTACCGAAGTGGTGTCCAAACAATTTATTAAAGAATAACGAAAACCTGAATTTACATGAAAAAATTATTAGTTCTTGCTGCAATCTTATTACCCTTTGCCTTAACAGCCCAAACCGAAAAAGGAGGTTTTGTAATAGGGGGTGACGTTGGACTAGGATTCAATGCGGAAAAGATCCAATTGAAATCGGATAACACAGATGTTACCCTTCAGAAAAATACCAATTTCGCTTTGGCTCCTGGAGCAGGATATTTTGTGATCGACAACCTGGCTATTGGTGTTGAGATCCCGGTCATCCTTATTTCTGAAAAAGAAGAAGAAGGTAATGGAGAATTCAAATCTACTACCTTTCTGTTTTCTCCATTTGCCCGGTATTATTTTACCACGGGGAACGTGAAGCCTTTTGTGGAGGGAAATGTAGGGATTGGTTCCAGTAATTCCGAAACCACCTTATCTACTTTCGAAGGTACCATTGAGAGCAAAGACTCGGTTTTTGCCTATGGTTTTGAGGGTGGGGTCGCCATATTTATTGCCGATAATATCTCACTGGATCTGGGGGTAGGCTTTAGTTCCACACAGAATAAACCCAAAGATAACAACGAGATTAATGCCCGGGTCATTAGAAGCGGGTTTGGTTTTAATGCCGGCTTTTCCTTCTTTTTGAAGTAACAAAAACAGAAATACAACTCACGCACTCCTTGGCTCCTAGTGATGGGTTTCGGAGAGGCTTCGTATTGCTTGGCCCGAAATACAAACATGATTGAAAATGAAGTAAACACGGAAATGTTTGAATAAGAATGAACGCACTTAAAATTTATTTTGCCATCGTAACCTTTAGTACTTTACTGGGTTGTCAATCCATTCAATATCATAAGGTTGAGGACCGTCGGCTTCCTGAACTAGGGGCCATTGGAATCTTCAAAGAGTTCACTTTGCAAGAAGTGCAGCAAACCAGAACCATAGTCGATCTTTCCAAACCCATTCGTATTATGGGGAGTCCCATCCTGGTTTCGAAAAGAGACTTCTTTCGGAAGAAGGATTCGCTGGCTCCGAAAGCGAAGGACAGTACATTACTTAGGCTGAAAATAATGGATAGCTATTCCCTGGTGCAGCGAATCAATGAGGACAAGAAATTGGTTCAATTTTTAAAGAGTGGCAATGACTTTCGGATCATTACCGAAGTCACCATGAGCTATCCAGCCGAGATTCTGGAGAAATTAAACAAGGCAGATGAGCTGTATCTCATTCAGCAAAAGGAGAAAACACTTTCTATCCAACTTCGAGAGAACAATAAAGCGTCAGGGAGCTTGGATTTTGCCAATGGAACCATAGTCGATATCCGTGCTTCCGAATTTTGCTGGGGTACCCCTAAGGGATACAAGGTGGTACTTATGGATTTGGTTCCAGTTGGATCTAATTGCAGCGGAAGGATGTATAAGTCGGCCGAAAAAGCAGAACGTAAAGCAGATATCAGATTCTAATGGATATAGCAAAACGAATACTCCTATTAGCGATACTCTTTTCCCTGGGATGCGAGGAAGGAGGGTTATTGATCGAACCCGATATAAGTGAAAGACAGGTAAACCTGATATCGCCAAGAGATGGTGTGGAGGTTGCTTCCAATACTATTTTCTTCGATTGGGAACCTGTAGAAGAAGCTACACGCTATGAAATTCAGGTGGCTACTCCGGATTTCGACAATACCCAACAATTGCTTCTGAATGTTACGGATTCTGTAACCGTAAATCAACTAGATCTCACTTTAGGAGATTATCAATGGAGGGTGCGGGCAAAGAACAGTAATTATGAAACCGCCTATACCACGGCCAGTTTTAGGGTAGTAGCGGTCGAAAACTTCTCGGATAATATAGTTCAGCTTTTGGCACCTTCAGATAATTTCATAACCAATAACACCCAACAATTATTGACTTGGGAGGCTGTTGAAGGGGCTACCCTATATCGTATTCAGGTTTTGGAAAATGGAGCATTGATAGATGAGCAAGCTACGAACGACCCCAGTTTGGAATATACCTTTGGAGAAGGAGTATTTATTTGGCAGGTGCGTGCAGAAAATGGAACAGACAATACCCTGTATTCCTCCAGGGACATTTTGATAGATACTACGGCACCTAATATTGCTTCCCTGTTAAGTCCTGAGGACGGGATGGTATTAACTGCTCAAACGGTCTCTTTTAACTGGAACAGGGAGCCGCTTTCCGGGAGTACGGAGTTTGATAGTATCTATGTTTATAATGACATGGACCTTACCAATTTGGTCTTAAAAGAACAGGCGAACCCACCTTATGAAACCGACCTTACCAACGACACCTATTATTGGCAGGTGAAGGCATTCGATGAAGCGGGTAATGAGGGAGAAGGAAGTACGGTCTTCACTTTCGATGTAAATCAATAAGGAATTATGGGGAACAAGAAGATAAAATTCTTACTATCTGTAGTCGTCGTTATTTGGGGATGGGTGTTCAGTCAATTATTTGGATTTTTCGATGCAGAGATCGATCCTATGGTGGAGCATATGACAGTGGCGTATACAGCACCGCAGGTAAAAGAAAGAGAAAGCTTCGAACTGTTGCCGATAGAAAAAGACCCCTTTCTGGGAACCGCTTACGTCCAGCCTAAAAAGGCACAAAGAAAATCCGGATCCAGTGCGAATAAGGGAATAGATATTCTGTGGCCTGCTATTCAGTATTTAGGAATGGTTGAGGACGGGATGTCGAAAAAAAAGGTATTTGTGTTGCGTATAGATGGACAACAAAATTTGCTTACAAGAGGGGAAGTCCTGAGTGAAATGAAACTTGTGAGCGGAGATGAAGAGCGAGTTGTTATTAGCTACAAAGGGAAGACCAAGGAATTTTCTATAATGTGAAGGGGTTAAGGAAAATAAGGGCATCGGCACTTCAGCTCTCTTTGTTAGTTGCTGTCGTCATTGCCATTTTATTAGGCTCCTTTTTATTACTGTCTCACACTCAGCGATTATTCGACATACAGTCCCATTTTTTAATGGAAACCATTGCAGGATCACAAATGGGGATTCAGCAAAGTCTTCAGCCTAATAACAAACCTTTGGATTCTTTGAAAGGAAATGAGGGACTCATGACTATCATACAAACCGATTATTGGGGGAGTTATACCAAGGTGGAAAGCACCGCACAGCTAAAGACAAAGGCCTTCGGCAAAATAGCTTTGTTAGGAGGCAAAGGACCTATTCCCAAACCAGCCCTATATGTTACCAACAGGGAATCCCCTATTCAGCTTCTGGAAAACACGCAATTAGAAGGGCTGGTGGTGACAGGAGAGAAAGGGATTAGAGGGTCAACCTTGTTCAAACATGCGTACAAGGGCAAAAAACCTACTACAGGAACTTTGAGGAAAGGTGCGGTCCTACTCCCAAAATTGGATGAGAATTGGCTAGCGTATGTGGATACTATGTTGGGATTGGGCTCACAAGGAATTGATATTGTTGGTTATAGAGGAGAAGGAATGTCGGGGTCATTCTTTGAACCAGTTCTTAGGATTTATAAGAAAGGTCCTATTTTAATTTCGGAAGCCTATGCCGGCCATATCATCATTAAGAGCGAAACAGAAATACGAATTGGTGCAATGGCCAAGCTCGAGGATATTACCCTGGCGGCTCCCAAGGTGATCGTTGAAAGTGGATTTAAAGGGAATCTACATATTATCGCCAGAAACCATATCTCTATAGGCGCCAACAGTCATTTGGAATATCCTTCATCCCTGGTTCTGGTTGACAATACCCGTCCGGAAGGCCCTACCGAAAGTCCGTTGGTTTTAGAAGAAAACACGAGTATTCATGGGAATGTGATATACTTGACAGAAGGAATAGAGGCGTTAGACAAGAGTATGGACATTTTCCTTTCTCCAACTGCTACGATTCACGGTAATGTCTATTGTACGGGAAATATGGTGCTATTAGGGACGGTTGAGGGGAGTGTATATACCCACGGATTTGTAGTAGAAGTAGACGGATCGAAGCGTTCCAATCACATATTAAATGGCCGTATACTTGGCAATGTGCTTCCGGACGCATTTTGCGGGCTCCCGTTTAGTGAAACCCATAAAGGCATAGCGAAATGGTTGTATTAAAAAAGATAAGGGCAGGGACCATAGTCGAAACCTTACTGGCGTCGGTGATTATTATGGTCGTATTTTCCTATGCTAGTTTAAGTCTCAATGGGGCCTTTGCAGGAGTGATAAGGCATAAGGATACTGCCTTTCAAAATAGGATAAAGGAGTTGGTCTATTTGCTGAAAAATGACCAATTGGAAGTCCCGTTCTATGAGGATACAGATAGTTGGGACATTCAGATCCAAGAAAAAGAGGGTGCCTACCATCTTACCACTTTGTATAAACCCACCGAAAGTGAAAAGGAGATTGCGATCTATGAAGCCTATTAAGAAAATACCTGCTTTTACCCTATTGGAGGTGCTGGTTGCACTGGCGTTAACCGTTATTGTGGTTGGGGTGACCTATGCGGTTTTGGGTTTTGTAAGTCGAAATGTTAAGGTGATTGGAAATAACTATAACCACAGTACCCAGTTTAGCTTGTTGGAACAGCAGTTAACCATAGACATGAACAGGTATCATCAGGCTTCCTTTCATGCGCTCGATGATAAGTTAAATTTGCGAACTTCCCTGGACTCTGTTTCGTATCAATTCTATGACGATATAATTCTGCGGGGGCAGGATACATTGTGGAATGGTGGTTACAGTAAGTATATCTATTGGAAAGGAAATAAAATTAAGAATGGGCGCCTGGATGCTATAAAAATTGAGTTGGATGATCGGAATAAAGGTTCCTTTCTCTTTATTTACAGTGAACCGGATGCCGTTCAAATAATGACTGCCTATGGGGATTAGTTTTGATAATATGGCAAAAGAAAAGGAGCTTCCTCCGTCGGGGGCTTCCTTTTGGAATAAGGAGATCAATGTGTTTGGGAATGGTTTTTCTTCTAAAGCCAAGGAAGACTTTTATGCAGAATTAAGTATACTATTACATTCGGGGATCAACTTAAAAACAGCTTTCGACCTTATTTCCGAAAGTCAAAAAAAACAGAAAGATAAAGATAGGATTCATGAGATATCGGCCGAAATTCTGGCCGGAAATTCACTCTCGGATACCTTGGAGAAGAACGAAAATTTTTCAGCTTACGAATATCAGGCGATTCGTATTGGAGAGCAAACTGGGAAGTTGGCAAAGATCACCGAGGACCTAAAAAATTATTTTCAGCGTAGGAATGAACTAAAACGGCAATTGATCTCCTCCTTGTCATATCCAATACTGGTATTGTTTCTGGCTCTGGCAGTAGTGATCTTCATGTTGAATTTTGTGGTTCCCTTATTCGATAATATTTTCAGACAGAATCAGGTAGAATTACCGTGGATCACGCAACAAGTGGTGGAGCTTTCTAATTTTATTTCGGGGAATGGATGGGAACTGATGCTAGGCTTCACCCTGCTTATCATTGGCCTGAAATGGGTTTCTAAAACGGATGCATATTATCGTTTTATAGGGAAGCTAAAGCTCAGGATTCCAGTTTTGGGGAGGTATCTACGTAGAATGTATTTGGTACAATTTACGCAAGCCATGGCCTTATTAACCCATGCAAAGATTCCAGTCGTCAATGGAATACATCTGGTAAAACAGATGATACGGTTTTATCCTCTGGAACAAACTCTGGATCATATTGAAAAAGACATCCTCGCCGGAGAAAAGTTGTATTTGAGTTTTGGAAGACATCGATTATATGATAAAAAGATGATAGCATTGTTGAGGGTGGCAGAGGAAACGAATCAAACAGAGTATATTTTTCAGAAGCTTTACGATCAATATCGCAAAGAGCTGGACCATAAAGGAAAGATCATCACCTCCGTCTTTAATTTTTTGCTCACCTTTATGGTAGGTCTCATTGTGGGAATTATTGTAATCTCTATGTATTTACCCATGTTTAAGCTGAGTAGTGCGATTGGGTAGGTTGCTTGAGCTGTTCTGGACGCCAAGGTGGACTCGAAGCATCCATGAAAGCGAGTAGTGAAAGCCCTCCCTCCATGGCCGTCAAGCGACGGAGGGCGCCCCAATAAAAATAATATGTCGAGTAATCAGGAAGCTTCGCTTAAAGTAGTATAAGCTCCCAGTTCCGTAAATTTTTCAATTTCACGTTCAAATTTGGCTAACTCCTGAGGGGTAGGCGTACCCTTTAAGACTTTTCGCCATTTATGGCGTATGGAAACGTATGCAGCTCTTGAGGTCATATTGAATTGTTTTTAGCAAATATCTCATTAACTACAACAGGCCACAAACAAAAAACCCTCATTTTGAGAGGGGATTTTTCCTGTATTTTAGGCTAATGTGCTATTAATAAATAATTTAAAAATCAGTTTCCTTTTCGACAAAAGGAAGGGACGGATCACAAATTTCAAGGAT